>JBCBNR010000180.1:0-6402 GCA_039821665.1 Pseudomonadota bacterium | reverse complement strand
CCGTCAATGGCGACGAGGGCGAGCCGGGCACCTTCAAAGACCGCTACTATCTAGAGCGCGAGCCCCATATCTTTCTAGAGGGCATGTTGATTGCGGCCTGGGCGGTGGAGGCTGAGACCTGCTTTATCTACATGCGCGACGAGTATCCGGCGGTGCTGGAGATTCTGGCCCGCGAGATCGTAGCGTTGGAGGCCGCAGGCCTTGTAACACCTGGCTATATCGACCTGCGCCGGGGCGCTGGGGCCTATATCTGCGGCGAAGAAAGCGCGATGATCGAGTCGATCGAGGGCAAAAAGGGCCTGCCGCGCCACAGGCCGCCCTTCGTGGCACAGGTGGGCGTGTTCAACCGGCCCACGCTCGTCCACAATGTCGAGACGCTGTATTGGATCGCTAAGGTCGCGCGCTCGGGCCCTGAGATCCTGAACACCCATGAGAAGAACGGACGGGTTGGCCTGCGCTCCTACTCCGTCTCGGGGCGGGTTTCGAAGCCGGGGGTGTACCTGTTGCCTGCGGGGTCGACCATCACCGACATCATCGAGGCCGCAGGCGGTATGGCCTCGGGCCACATCTTTAAGGCCTATCAGCCCGGTGGCCCGTCCTCGGGCCTGCTGCCCGCGTCGATCAACGATGTGCCGCTTGATTTCGACACGCTGCAACCCCTGGGCACGTTCATCGGCTCGGCCGCTGTGGTGGTGCTCAGCGATCAGGACCAGGTGCGCGATGCGGCGCTCAATATGCTGCGGTTCTTCGAGGATGAAAGCTGTGGGCAATGCACACCCTGCCGTTCGGGCTGCGCAAAGGCGGTTCAGTTGATGGAGCAAGAGGTGTGGGATCAGGACCTGTTGGAGGATTTGTGCACGGTCATGGCCGATGCCTCCATCTGCGGGTTGGGCCAGGCGGCCCCGAACCCCATTCGTTTGACGATGAAACATTTTGGCGACGAGATCGCCGCGCAGAAGGACTAAGCCATGGCGGATGGATCGCTCCCAGAGATCGTCACCTTCACCCTTAACGGCAAAGAGGTGTCCGTGCCCAAAGGCTGGACCATATGGGAGGCGGCCAACGGGCAAGGCCTGGTCATCCCGCATCTGTGCCACAAGCCAGAGCCGGGCTATAAACCTGACGGCAATTGCCGCGCCTGCATGGTCGAGGTGGAGGGTGAGCGCACGCTGGTCGCGTCCTGCATCCGGCCCGCCGCAGACGGCATGACCGTGACAACGAATTCGGCCCGGGCCGAGAAGGCGCGCGCCGTGGTGGTGGAGCTGCTGCAGGCCGATCAGCCTGATGTTGCCCATGACGCGAACTCGCATTTTTCCAAGATGGCCGCCCTCAACGGCGTGAGCGAAAGCCGGTTTCCTGCCAAAGCGGCCGAGCATGTGCCGCTGCTCGATGACAGCCATGTGGCGATGCGCGTCAACCTGGACGCCTGCATCAACTGCAATTTATGCGTGCGCGCCTGCCAGGACGTGCAGGTCAACGACGTGATCGGGATGTCCGGGCGCGGCCTGGGTGCCAAGATCACCTTCGATTTCGACGATCCGATGGGCGACAGTTCGTGCGTGGCGTGCGGCGAGTGCGTGCAAGCCTGCCCGACCGGTGCGTTGATGCCCGCAACAGCGGTGGACGCAGCGCAAAAAGGTGACAAGCAAGACTTTGACCGGGAGGTCAAATCGGTCTGTCCGTTCTGCGGGGTCGGCTGCCAGTTGACCTTTAAGATCAAGGATGACGAGATCAAATATGTCGATGGGATTGAGGGCCCTGCGAACGAGAACAGGCTGTGCGTCAAGGGCCGCTTCGGCTTTGATTATGTCGCCCATCCCCACCGTTTGACCACGCCCCTGATCCGCAAAGAAGGGGTGCCCAAAGCGCTGGATGTGGATCCCGCCAATCCGTTCACCCATTTCCGACCCGCCACCTGGGACGAGGCGTTGGATGTGGCCGCAAAGGGTCTAAAGTCGGTGAACGCGGACAAGGGTGGCAAGGGTGTTGCGGGCTTTGGATCGGCCAAATGTTCGAATGAAGAGGCGTATCTGTTCCAAAAGCTGATCCGCCAGGGCTTTGGCCACAACAACGTGGACCATTGTACGCGGCTGTGCCACGCGTCCTCCGTCGCGGCCTTGCTGGAGAACGTGGGCTCGGGCGCTGTGACGGCCACCTTCAACCAGATCGAGCACGCGGATGTGGCGATTGTGATCGGAGCCAACCCGACCGAAAACCATCCCGTGGCCGCCACCTATTTCAAGCAGTTCACCAAGCGCGGTGGCAAGTTGATCGTGATGGATCCGCGAGGTCAGGGGCTGAAGCGGTTTGCCAGCCACATGCTGCAATTCCGCCCCGGCAGCGATGTCAGCCTCCTGATCGCGATCATGGCCACGATCGTGGAGGAAGAGCTGTACGACACCCAGTACATCCAGGCGATGACGGAAAACTGGGACGAGATGAAGGCGCATCTGGCAGGCTTTGCGCCGGAGAAAATGGAAGAGGTGTGCGGCGTGCCCGCCCAAATCTTGCGCGACGTTGCGCGCACCTTTGCCTCCGCCAAGGCGGGTATGATCTTTTGGGGCATGGGTGTCAGCCAGCATGTGCATGGCACGGACAATTCGCGCTGTCTGATCAGCCTGGCGCTGATGTGTGGCCATGTGGGGCGACCGGGCACAGGGTTGCATCCGCTGCGCGGCCAAAACAACGTGCAGGGCGCGTCTGACGCGGGTCTGATCCCGATGTTCCTGCCGGATTACCAATCGGTCGGCGACCCGGCGGTGCGCACCAAGTTCGAGGCGGTATGGGGCGAGGGCACCATTGACCCCGAACGTGGCCTTACGGTGGTGGAGATTATGGATGCGGTCCATCACGGGGAGATCCGTGGCATGTATGTGTTGGGTGAAAACCCGGCCATGTCGGACCCGGATGTGCAGCATGCCCGCGACGCGCTGGCCAAGCTGGATTGCCTGGTGGTCCAAGACATCTTTTTGACCGAGACCGCAAATTTCGCCGACGTGATTTTGCCCGCGAGCGCTTGGGCCGAGAAGAACGGCACGGTGACCAACACCAACCGTCAGGTGCAGATGGGCAGGGCAGCGGTGCCCGCACCGGGCCAGGCGCGCGAGGATTGGTGGATCACCACCGAGCTTGCAAAGCGCCTGGGGCTGAACTGGGCCTATACCCATCCAAGCGAGGTGTTTGCCGAGATGAAGGAGACGATGGGCTCGCTCGACAACATCACCTGGGCGCGGTTGGAGGCGGAAAACGCGGTGACCTATCCGTCTTTGGACGAAAGCGACCCGGGCCAGGCCATTGTGTTTGGCGATGGGTTCCCGCGCGCGGACGGCCGCGCGCGGTTCACACCGGCCGATCTGGTGCCGCCGGCGGAGGCGCCGGATGAGCAGTATCCGATGATCATGACCACCGGGCGGCAGTTGGAGCATTGGCACACAGGCTCGATGACCCGAAGGGCGCGGGTGCTGGATGCGGTGGAGCCAGAGGCCAATGCCTCGATGCATCCTAGAACCTTGCGGCGCTTGGGCATCGCACCGGGGGACATCATGCGTGTGGAAACCCGGCGCGGGTCGATCGAGATCATGGCGCGCGCGGACCGGGCGGTGGCCGAGGATATGGTCTTTGTGCCCTTTGCCTATGTGGAGGCGGCGGCCAATTTGCTGACCAATCCCAAGCTGGACCCTTATGGCAAGATCCCGGAGTTCAAATTCTCCGCCTGCCGGGTGCAGGCCTTGGTGCAGATCCCCGCCGAGTGATCTTGCGGCGCGCGCGTGCCGCGCGCATGCGATCAGCGCGCCCTGACCCGTCCCGGGCCAGGGCGCACGGATTTGGGGCTCTGCCCCAGGGCCTTGTGGCCCTTCCCCGGGATATTTTTACAAAAGCGAAAGAGGTTTTGCGCAAGTCTCTGACTTTGTGAGGGGGAAATATGACAGATTTACAAGCTAGGCCCGTGTAAATTTTCCGCCTGACACAGCGACCCGAAACTGGTGGTCTGACGGCGCGTCGCCGCTTAGAGCACCATGAACGCGTTGCGCGCGCAGGTTTGACTTGTGGTCGGCCCGTCCCACGTCTTACAGACGAGCGGGTTTGCCCGAAGGGCAATTTGGGACGGCCGCACGCCGAGAGAAAAAGGATACGCAGATGATGGACGATCAAGCTCACGAGCATGGGATGACAGGGGCGCGGGAAGCGTTCTTTTCCGACCATTTGGAGGGGACAGACCCGGTTGTGGCCGCGTCCATCGGCCGTGAAATGGGGCGTCAGCAGAACGAGATCGAATTGATCGCCTCTGAGAACATCGTAAGCCGCGCGGTCTTGGAGGCCGCAGGCTCGGTTCTGACCAACAAATACGCCGAAGGGTATCCGGCCAAGCGCTACTATGGCGGCTGTCAGTATGTAGATGAGGTGGAGTTGGTGGCCATCCAGCGCGCTTGCGAGCTGTTCGGGTGTTCCTATGCCAATGTTCAGCCAAACTCCGGCAGCCAGGCCAACCAAGGCGTGTTTTTGGCCCTGTTGAAGCCCGGCGACACCATCTTGGGGCTGAGCCTGGATGCGGGCGGGCACCTGACCCATGGCGCGCGGCCCAACCAATCCGGCAAGTGGTTCAACGCGGTCCATTATGGCGTGGATGCCCAGAACCACCTGGTGGACATGGATGAGGTCGCGACCCTGGCGCGCGAACACAAGCCCCAATTGATCATCGCCGGTGGATCGGCCTATTCGCGCCACTGGGATTTTAAGGCGTTCCGCAAGATCGCCGATGAGGTGGGCGCCTATTTGCTGGTGGACATGGCGCATTTTGCAGGGCTTGTGGCCGCGGACCTGCACCCCAGCCCGTTTCCCCATGCCCATGTGGCGACCACCACGACCCACAAGACCCTGCGCGGGCCCCGGGGCGGTATGATCCTGGCCAATGACGAGGCGCTGGGCAAAAAGTTCAACTCTGCGATTTTCCCTGGCCTCCAAGGGGGCCCCCTAATGCACGTGATCGCCGGCAAGGCGGTGGCTTACGGCGAGGCGCTGCAACCGAGCTTCAAGGCTTACATCCAATCGGTGATCGACAACGCCCAAGCGATGGCCGCGCGCCTGGTGAACAATGGCTTTGCCATCGTCTCGGCCGGGACGGACAACCACCTGATGTTGGTCGATTTGCGTCCCAAGGGTGTAAAGGGCAACGAGGCGGAGGCGGCGTTGGGCCGGGCCCATATCACCTGCAACAAAAACGGTGTCCCCGACGATCCGGAAAAGCCCACTGTGACCAGCGGCATCCGGCTGGGCACGCCTGCGGGCACGACCCGGGGGTTCGGCACGGCCGAGTTCATCGAGGTGGCCGATATGATCACGGAAGTGCTTGACGGGTTGGCCGCCAATGGGCCGGACGGCAATGGCGATGTGGAAGCGGCTGTGAAAGCTCGCGCCACGGCGCTGTGTCAGAAATTCCCGATCTACAGCTAAGGCGCGACAAGCGCGACACTCTTTGAAGGAGGAGACACCTATGCCCGGATTCAAGGGATTGGCCGTACCAGGCCCCACGAATATGCCTTTTGAAGTGCGCCAAGCCATGGACGTGGCGTTGGAGGATCACCGGGCACCGGATTTCCCGGACTTCGTCAAACCCCTGCTGGCGGATCTCAAAAAGGTCTTTATGACCGAAACCGGCCATGTGTTTGTGTTCCCGGGTTCGGGCACAGGCGGCTGGGAAAGCGCGTTGGCCAACACGTTGTGCCCAGGCGACAAGGTGCTGGCGGCGGTCTTTGGCCAGTTCTCCCACCTTTGGTCGGACATGTGTACGCGGTTCGGGCTTGAGGTGGACGAGGTGCAGGTTCCTTGGGGCCAAGGTGTGCCGCTGGACGAGTATCGGGCACGTTTGGCTGCGGACAAAGCCCACGAGATCAAGGCCGTGCTGGTTTGCCAGAACGAAACGGCGACCGGCGTCACCTCGGACGTGGCAGGCGTGCGCGCCCTGCTGGACGATCTAGGCCACCCGGCGCTGTTGTTTGTGGATGGCGTGTCATCCATTGGGTCGATTGAGTTTCGCATGGATGCCTGGGGCGTCGATGTCGCCGTCTCTGGCAGTCAGAAAGGTTTTATGCTGCCCACGGGCCTTGCCCTGGTGGGCGTCAGCCAAAAGGCGCTTGCGCAGCGCAGCCGTTCTACCCTGCCGGTGTGCTTTTTCGACTATCAGGACATGATCAAGACCAATGCGGACGGCTATTTCCCGTACACCCCTGCGGCGACGTTGCTGCGCGGTTTGCGGGCGTCGATGGATCTGATGATGGATGAGGGGTTGGAGAACATCTGGGCGCGCCACACCCGTTTGGCCGAAGGCGTGCGCCAGGCTGTTGCGGCCTGGGATTTGCGGCCCTGTGCTCAAGGGCCCGAATGGTATTCGGATACGGTCACAGC
>JBCBNR010000179.1:0-6407 GCA_039821665.1 Pseudomonadota bacterium | reverse complement strand
CGCCGAGGCCGATATGGGTCTTACACGCGATCAGCGTGGGGTTGTCGGAGGCTTTTGCTTGCGTCAGCGCCGCGTCAATCGCCACCGGGTCATGGCCGTCGCAGCTCAGCACGGTCCAGCCCGAGGCCGCAAACCGCGCGCCTTGGTCGGTGATGTCCGAAATCTCGACCTTACCGTCGATGGAGATGCCGTTGTCGTCCCACAGCACGATCAGCTTGGACAGCGCCTGCTTGCCCGCAAGGCCGATCGCCTCTTGGCTGATGCCTTCCATCAGGCAGCCATCGCCCGCGATGACATAGGTGTAGTGGTCCACGATCTTAGGGCCGAAGCGGGCCGCCAGCATCGTCTCGGCCATGGCAAAGCCGACTGCGTTGGCGATGCCTTGGCCCAAGGGGCCTGTGGTCGTCTCGATCCCAGGGGCATGGCCATATTCCGGGTGGCCGGCGGTTTTTGCCCCGATTTGGCGGAAGTTTCTCAACTCCTCCATCGGCATGCCCTCATAGCCGCACAGATGCAGCAACCCGTAGATCAGCATGGAGCCGTGGCCCGCGCTGAGGATGAAGCGGTCGCGATCCGGCCAAGTGGGGGCGGCGGGGTCAAAATTGAGGTGCTTGCCGAAAATGACTGTCGCCACATCCGCCATGCCCATGGGCATGCCAGGATGGCCAGATTTCGCGGCCTCCACCGCATCTATGGCCAAAACCCGCAGGGCGTTGGCCTTCATCATATGCTCGGGGTGCGTCTCGCGCAGCGTGCTCAGATCCACCGAATTGTCCCTCTTGGCTGATTGGCGTCCGGGATATCAGGGGGGGGCTGAGGGTCAAGCGCGAAGGTGCGCCCTTGGCCGTTTGGGCCAAAACCATCGTGCCGCAGACCTGCCTAGAGATTGGGCAGAGGGGGGTGTATCTGTCCTTGTGGGATCAATGCTGCGCGCATAGTGTTCTTAGCGGTGCAAAATGCTGTTGCCGGGACACTCACCCCGCCATGGCTACGCGCACGCAAAAGATGCCTAATGGGGAGAACATCATGGGTTTCAATCATCTCACCGCCGCGGTCCTCGGGCTCGCATTCGGTGCCACCGCGGCTTTGGCCCAGACAAACGTTCCGGTTGCGCTGGACTGGAAATTCGAAGGGCCCTCCGCGCCCTATTTCGCCGCCATCGACAATGGCCATTTCGGGCAAGAGGGGCTGAGCGTCGAGATCTCCGCCGGGTCTGGTTCGCTCGATGCGATCCCCAAAGTTGCAACGGGTGCGTTTCCCTTGGGCTTTGCGGACATCAACTCGCTGATCAAATTCCTCGACCAAAACCCCGGCGCGCCGGTGACCGCGATCATGATGGTCTATGACAAGCCGCCCTTCGCCATTGTGGGCCGCAAGTCCCTGGGCGTCTCCGAACCCAAAGACCTGGAGGGTCGCGTGCTGGGTGCGCCCCCGCCAGATGGGGCCTGGGCGCAGTTCCCGGCCTTTGCCACGGCCAATGATCTGGATGTCTCGAAAATCACGGTGGAGCCTGTGGGCTTTCCCACCCGCGAGCCGATGCTGGCCGAGGGGCAAGTGGCCGCTGTCACGGGCTTTTCGTTCTCGTCTTTCCTGAACCTGGTGCGCCTGGGCGTGCCGGAGGAGGATATCTCCACCATCCTGATGGCGGATTATGGTCTGCAGCTTTATGGCAACGCGATCATCGTCAACACCGATTTCGCCGCCGCCAACCCGGATGTGGTCAAGGGGTTTTTGGTCGGCGTGGCCAAGGGCTGGAAAGACGCGATCGGCGATCCCGCCGCGGCGGTGGATCAGTTGATCACCCGCAACCCGGCGGCGGATGCAGCGCTTGAGACCCGGCGCTTGCAACTGGCCATCGATGCCAATGTGGTGACCGACTACACCCTGGCCAACGGGATGGGCGGTATTGATCCCGCGAGGATGGATGCTGCCTTGGCACAATTGGCGGAGACCTATGAGTTCCAGAGCGCCCCGGATGCGTCGCTCTACTTTACCGACGTGTATCTGCCCGCCGCCGAGATGCGGATGCTGAAGTAACCAAGCTTGCGGGGCAGGCCTGTGCGCCTGCCCCCACGCACAGCGAACCCGTGCCATGACCTCACATATCGACATCAAAGGGGTGACCCACGCTTACCGCACGGATGCGGGCCCTCTGCCGGTGTTGGAGGATCTGAACGTAGCGGTGGAGGAGGGCACGTTTTGTGCCGTTGTCGGCCCCTCGGGGTGCGGAAAATCGACGCTTACCCGGTTGGTGGCGGGCCTGATGCGCCCGGATGCGGGCGAAGTGTGGCTCGATGGCAGCCGCGTCACCACACCCCGGCCCACGGTGGGCATGGCGTTTCAGAACCCCGTGTTGTTGGAGTGGCGTACGATCCTGGCCAATGTGATGCTGCCCCTGGAAATCGTGCCCAACAAGCTGACCGCCAAAGAGCGAGAGGCCAGGGCGCGCGAGCTGTTGGCGCTGGTGGGTTTGGAAGGGTTCGAAGACAAGCGTCCGTCCGAGTTGTCGGGGGGCATGCGCCAACGCGCCTCGCTGTGCCGGGCGATTGTCCACAAACCCAGCGTGCTGATCATGGATGAACCTTTCGGCGCGCTCGATGCATTTACCCGCGAAGATCTGTGGCAAACCATGCATGCGTTGCGCGCCGAAGAACCCTTTACCGGCGTGCTGATCACCCATGATTTGCGTGAGAGCGTGTTTTTGGCCGACCAGGTGCTGGTGCTGTCGGGACGGCCCGCGACGACCCAATATGTGTTGGATGTGAAAACACCTCAACCGCGATCTCTCGACGATCTTTATAAGCCTGAGGCGGTGGAGATGCTGGCGGTTCTGCGCCAACAGATCCAAATCGCGCAAGGCCGCCAGGTGGCGGCATGAGCGCGCTTCGCCAAGCCAGCGTGCCCCTTGCGGCCATTCTGATCTTTTTGGTGTTGTGGGAGTGGCTGGTCTGGGCCAATGGCTGGCCGAACTACAAGATGGCCTCGCCCAGCGACCTGTGGCCCGCATTTTGGAAGTTCCGCTGGCTGTTCTTGGAATATGGTTGGGATACGCTGTGGCGCACCGTGGTGGGCCTGTTGCTGGCGGTCGTGGTGGGCACCGGCATCGGTATGGTCATGGGCTTTTCCAAGATCGCGCGCGATGCGCTGTATCCGCTGCTGGTGGGCTTTAATGCGATCCCCAAGGCGACGGTTGTGCCGGTGATTGCGTTGATCTTCATCGGTCAGCATGACTTCAACACCATCCTGATCGCGTTCATGATCTCGTTTTTTCCGATCTCGGTGGCTGTAGCCATCGGCCTATCGACCTTGGAGCCTGAGTATCGTGATATTTTGCGCGCGCTTGGGGCCTCTAAGCTGACGATCTTTTGGAAAATCGCCCTGCCCAAGACCCTGCCGGAATTCTTTGGCGCGCTCAAAGTCTCCGTCACTCTGGCCTTTATCGGCACTAACCTGATGGAGATTGTCGAGCCCCATGGCCGGGGCCTGGGGCATCTTTTTGACAGTGGCAAGATCAACGCGGACTATCCGTTGATGTTTGCCGTTCTGATCGCGCTGGCAGCACTTGGTATCGCGCTTTACTACGCTGTGGTGGTGCTAGAGCGGATCTTTGCGGGCTGGGCAGAGCGCCCGCAAAGCTGATCAGTTCTTAAGCTGGGCGAGTGCGGCTTTGACCTCGCTGGCAAAGGGCAGGGGCGTCCCCTCGTTCGCGTCCAACGCTTCGAAATGCAACAGGGCCTCGACCCGGTTGCCCGCGGCCATTTCGGCCTGGGCCAAGTGGAACCGGATCTCGGCGTTTTGCCCGTTGCTGACCTCGTTTGCCTCGCGCAGATAGGTCAGTGCCGTCTCGTAATCCTTGGCCAGATAGGCAATCCAACCCAGCGTGTCGAGGATGGACGCGTTGCCCGGTCGGATCTCGTTGGCGCGGCTTGCAAGCGTCTGCGCCTCGTCCAGCTTTTGGCCTCGGCTGGTCAGAAACCAGGCCAGCTGGTTCAGCGCGATCGGGCTGTCCGGTGCAAGGCTTGCAAACTGGCGATAGGCCTGTTCGGCCTGTCCATCATTGCCGGTCGCCTCTGCCAACAGACCCACCCGCAAAAGGGTCGCAGGTGTGGCCCGCGTCTCGACCGCCGCCGCATAGGCGCGCAGCGCACTTGCTGGGCGGTTTTGCAGCAGCAGCGTTTCGGCCAGCATCACTTGGGCCGCGTGAAAGCCCGGGGCCGCGGCGGTCACACGTTCCAGCAGGGCAACCTGGCGGTCCGCGTCGGTCTGACCGGATTTCGCCGCCGCATAGGCCTGCAGATACCCCGAGAGGACCGGGTAAGGCAGGTCGTAATCCAGATCCGTCAACAGCCGTTGCGCTGCGTGGGGTGCTTCGAGCAGCAACAGGAACATGGATTGCGCCACTGACCGGACATGTTCGGGCGGCAAAGCGCGATCCACATGCTCGGGCGTGAGGCCGACAAAGGTCATGCCCGGCAAAACGTCTTCCGCCGCCTCGAAGCTGCGCAAGCGGCTCTGGGGCGCTGCCAGTGCGGCAAAGAACGCGTCAATCGCAGGATCCGCGCCATTGGTGGCCGCCGTCACATCCGGGGCTGTGCCTTCAGCGATGTCGAGGGCCACAAGACCCACCTGGGCTGTGATCGGCGCGCCCTCTAACGCCATCGCCGCTTGGAAGGCGGCGCGCGCCTCGGGCCGCTCTCCCAGGGCCAAATGGGCCGCCCCTTGGACGATCTTGCCCTGGGCCAGTCCTTGGCCGAGGGCATCCAAACCACCTGCCTGCAGCGTTTCGATCACCCGGTCATACCGCCCTTCGCGCAAAGACAGGGTGGCATCCCATACTCGATCGTTGGGGATCAGCCTGCGAAAGCGGCCAAAGCTTTCGCGCGCGGCGGCCACATTGCCGCTGCGCAAATGGGTGGACAGCAAGGTCTGGGCCGCAACGGCGTTGTTGGGATCGGCGACCAAGCAGTCCTCCAGACGCTCGGTGGCGTCCTGAACTTTGCCCTCTTGCGTGCGCAACAGGGCAAGGCCTATGAGGGTCGGGCACTGCCCCGGCTCTAGGCTCACCGCCCGCCCTAGGGCGTCGGCGGCAGCCTCCACCGCGCCGAAATTCAACAGAGCGACGCCTAGGTTCGACCAATAAAGCGCGCTGTCGGGCCCATAGCGCGTGGCAGCCTCGAAGTCTTGCAAGGCCGCGCCCGTGTCCCCCTCCGCCAGGGCCAGGGTCGCGCGGATGTGAAAGGCATAGGCATGCTCGGGCGCTGCGGCCAGCGCACGGGCCACATGGGTGCGTGCGGCTTGCAGGTCGCCTGTCTCGCGCGCGAGCAGGGCGCGCAGCATGTCGACCTCGGGGATCTGCAACTCGGCCTCTTCGACCAAGGACAGGTTTTGCTGCGCCCAGTCCAAATTGCCCGTGGCCGCCTGGGCCAGCGCCAGCAATGTGCGGGCCACGTGCAAGGTCTCGTCCTGGTCTAGAATTTGGGGCAGCACGGCCAGCATGGCCCCGGTGCCGCCAGTGTCGCGAAAGATCCGGCGCAGGGCGGCGACACTGCCTTCTTGGGCCACGCCCAGATCCAAGCTGCCCAAGGGAATGGTGGCACCATCCTGGACGCCCGCATTCGGCTCGGGCACGATCTCTAGGGTGGCGGACCAGGCAGGTGGGCAAACTGCGATAATCGCGGCGGTCACACAGGCAAGGGAGAGGCGCATAACACTCACTTTTTCTATGGGGCAGATGGGGCGAGACTGCATCAAAAGGAAAGGGTCCGTCAAAAGAAACGGCCCGCCCAAAATGCTTGGGCGGGCCGCGTCGTTCGGTCCTATCGGGAGAGAGAGGCCTTAGGCCGCCTTACGACGACGACGGGCCACGCCCAGGGCCACCAAGCCAGAAGCCATCAGCAGCATGGAGGGCGGGATCGGAACCGGGTTGGTGCCGTTTGCAGTCCCGATCAGGTTCCAAGACGCAGTGGCCGTGGTGCCGTCGGTGAAGGTCGCCAGCGCGGTCCAGCCGTTGTTGCCCAGCTTCAGGTTGTAGCCTTGGGCTTTGAAGTTACCAACCGCGTCCACGGTTGCTTCGTATGTCACGCCGTCAGGATCTGTGATCTCGACCTTGGAGACGCCCACAAGGACACCACCGCCAGCACCGGAGAAGATGTTCACGATGTCCTGCGGGTTGTTTGAGAAGTTAACAAACGTCCCGCCGCCAGCAGTTGCAATGCCTTGCATCGTGCTGATGTTAGCACCTGGGAAGGCGACGGAGTTAACATTGTACCCTGCCGCCAAGGCTGCAGCAGCGGCAGCACTTGGATTGCCGTTGGAAGTTCCGTCAGAGATCACAAGGATTTGCTGCGCGTTTCCAGCCGTCCCGTCGGCGTTCAGTTCCGCAATCGCTTGATTGATACCGGCAGGAA
>JBCBNR010000178.1:0-6446 GCA_039821665.1 Pseudomonadota bacterium | reverse complement strand
CGCAGGATCCGGCGCATGATCTTGCCAGAGCGGGTCTTGGGCAGGCCGGGTGCCCACTGGATCAGGTCGGGTTTGGCGATCGGGCCAATCTCAGCCCGCACCCACTTCTCCAACTCTTTGCGAAGATCTTCTGTCGGCTCTTCGCCCGACATCAAGGTGACATAGGCATAGATGCCCTGGCCCTTGATCTCGTGCGGATACCCCACAACGGCACTTTCAGCCACTTTGGGATGGGCCACCAATGCGCTTTCGACCTCAGCTGTGCCCATCCGGTGGCCAGAGACGTTGATCACGTCATCCACACGACCGGTGATCCAATAGTCGCCATCCGCATCCCGCCGGCAGCCATCGCCGGAGAAGTAGTAGCCTTTGTAATCCGAGAAATAGGTTTTCACGAACCGCTCGTGATCCCCCCAGACCGTGCGCATCTGCGCGGGCCAACTGTCTTTGAGGCAGAGCACCCCCTCGCAGGCCACGTCTGTGATCTCTTCGCCCGTCGTCGGCTCCAACACCACCGGCTGCACACCGAAAAACGGTTGCTGCGCGGACCCTGGTTTCAACGGTGTGGCACCTGGCAAGGGCGTCAGCAAATGGCCGCCGGTCTCGGTCTGCCACCAGGTGTCGACGATGGGGCAGCGGCCTTTGCCAACCACATCATTGTACCAGTTCCAAGCCTCGGGATTGATCGGCTCCCCCACCGTTCCCAGGATGCGCAAACTGCTCAGGTCGCATTTCTCGACATATTCCGGCCCCTTGCCCATCAACGCACGGATCGCCGTGGGCGCTGTATAGAACTGGTTCACGTTATGCTTGTCGCAGACCTGCCAAAACCGGCTGGCGTCGGGATAGGTGGGCACGCCTTCGAACATGACGGTGGTCGCACCATTGGCCAGCGGACCGTAGACGATATAGCTGTGGCCCGTGACCCAACCCACATCTGCGGTGCACCAAAACACATCCCCCTCGTGATAGTCGAATGTGTATTGATGGGTCATCGACGCGTAGACCAAATACCCGCCAGAGGTGTGCACCACACCCTTGGGCATGCCCGTGGACCCGGAGGTGTAGAGGATAAAGAGCGGATGCTCGGCCTCCACCTCCTCGGGCGGGCAGTCAGCGGAGACCTTGGCCTGCATCTCGTGCAGCCAAAAATCGCGCCCCTCCTCCATCGTGATATCGCCGCCTGTGCGCTGGACAACCAGCATTTTGGCGTCGTGTCCAATCGTCGCAAACGCCTTGTCCGCGTTGACTTTCAGGGGTGTGTTACGCCCGCCGCGCGGTGCCTCATCTGCGGTCACCACGACCTTGGCTTGCGAGCCGTTGACCCGCGCCGACAGGGCATCCGCCGAGAAGCCGCCGAACACGACCGAGTGGATCGCCCCAATGCGCGCACAGGCCAGCATGGAATACGCCGCCTCTGGGATCATGGGCATGTAAAGCACCACTCGATCACCTTTGCCGACCCCCATCTCTTTCAGGACATTGGCGAATTTCGAAACTTCCGCGTGCAGATCTTTATAGGTGATGTGCTTTGCAGGCTCATCGGGGCTGTCAGGCTCCCAAATGATGGCGGTTTGATCGCCGCGGGTGGCGAGGTGTCGGTCGATGCAATTGGCCGCCACGTTCAGGGTGCCATCCTCATACCATTTGATGGAGACATCCGGATGGGCGAACGAGACGTTTTTGACCGTGCTGTAGGGTTTTATCCAATCCACACGCTTGCCATGCTCACCCCAAAACGCATCCGGGTCCGCGACGGAGGCCGCATACATCTCGGCGTATTTTGCAGCATCGGCATGGGCGTTCTTGGCGATGTCCGCGGGCGGTGCATAGGTGGTATTGGTCATCGTTTCCTCGATCCACTGGTCTTGTTTTTGGCAGTGTGGTGGGGGAAGAAGCCGCGTCCCGTATGGGGCCGGGACGCGGCTAGACCTGGGCGTTCCTCACACGTGTGGGGGCTAGCGTGATCAGATTGCCAGGTATTCTTCACGCAGCTCGGCATTCTCCAAAACTTCTTGGGCCGAGCCATCGAAAACGACACGACCTGTATCTAATATTACGGCGCGATCTGCAAGCTTAAGTGCAGCGACCGCATTTTGCTCAACCAAAACGGTTGTGATGCCTTCGGATTTGATCTCGGACAGCGTGCGTTCGATCTCTTGCACGATCACAGGCGCGAGACCCTCGTAAGGTTCGTCTAATAACAACAACTTGATGTCGCGGGCCAGTGCCCGGCCGATGGCCAGCATCTGCTGCTCGCCTCCCGAAAGGGTCACGCCCTCTTGCTTGCGCCGCTCGCCAAGACGCGGAAAAAGCTCGTAGATCCGCTCAATGCTCCAGCCTTTGGGCGGGGCGATCTGGGCCAGTTGCAGGTTCTCTTCCACCGTCAGGCCAGGAATGATTCGCCGGTCTTCGGGCACCAGGGCGATGCCATTGCCCGCAGCCTGGTGGGCCTTCATCTCGTGGATGGGCTTGTGGTCCAACCAAATCTCGCCCTTGACCAGTGCCGGGTCATCGACCCGGGCGATGGTGCGCAGCGTCGAGGTTTTGCCAGCCCCGTTGCGGCCCAGCAGAGCCAGGATCTCGCCTTCATGGATCTTCAGGCTGACGCCCTGCACGATATAGCTTTCGCCATAATAGGCGTGCAGATCATGGGCCGAAAAATAGACCGGCTCTTGCCGACCAATGTGATCGGGGCCTGTGGCAGCTGCGGCCAGATCATCCATGGCTGTGCCTGTAACGGTCATACCTGTGCCTCCCCTAGATAGGCTTCGCGCACCTTTGGATGCCCTTTGATGTTTTCGGGCAGATCCTCGACCAGGACAGAGCCCTGGGCCAACACGCTGATTTTGTCAGCCAGAGAGAACACCACATGCATGTCATGCTCAATCACGACCTTGGTAATACCCCGGGTCTCGCCGATATGCTTGAGCAGATCGATGGTGCGGTTCGTATCGGCCCGCGCCATGCCCGCTGTCGGCTCGTCAAGCAGCAAAAGCTTGGGGTCCTGTACCAGGCACATCGCCATCTCCAGGCGCCGCTTGTCGCCTCGCGACAGGGACGAGGCAACCATGGTCAGCTTGTCCTTCATGCCCACATCCTCAAGGGTATGTTCAGCATGATCTCGGATCTCCGCCTCTTTTGAGACGCGCGCAAACGGGTTCAACTTGTAGGACCCATCCCGGTGCGCAAAGGCGGGGATCATGACGTTTTCCAACACAGTAAGGTCCGAAAAAATCTCGGGCGTTTGAAAAACCCGGCTGACGCCAAGCTGGTTGATCTCGTGCGGCTTGATGCCCAGCAAGCTTTTGCCTTGGAACATCACCGTGCCGGTATCGGGCACCAAGCGCCCGACGAAACAGTTGAGCAAGGTGGACTTGCCCGCACCGTTGGGCCCGATGATCGCGTGGACCGACCCTTCCTCGACATTGAGGTTGACGTTGCCAAGCGCTTGCAAACCGCCGAAGCGCTTGTTGACATTTTGAACTTCGAGAATGCCCATCAGATCACTCCGCCGGTGCGGGGGCTTTTTCCCCGCTGTCAGGTGTTTTGGCTGCTTTGCGCTTACCGAAAAGGCCCGCGATGCGCTTGCCGCCTTCGACCAGGCCGCCGGGCAGGAAGATCACGACCATCATGAACAGCACGCCAAGGGTCAGATGCCAGCCTTTGCCGACGAAGGGATAGACGATGGTCACGAAGAAATCGGACATCCCATCGGGCATGAAGGCAAACCAGCCTTCCAACACGCCTTTGTTGATCTTCGAGAAAATATTCTCGAAATACTTGATGAAGCCCGCGCCCAGAACCGGGCCGATCAACGTGCCAGCCCCGCCGAGGATAACCATCAGCACCACCTCGCCAGAGGCTGTCCACTGCATCCGCTCAGCCCCTGCCAACGGGTCCATCGAGACCATCAGCCCACCGGCCAGACCCGCATACATGCCTGAGATTACAAAACAGGCAAGCATGTAAGGCTTGGTGCTGACACCCGTATAGTTCAGGCGGTTTTGGTTGGTTTTGATCGCTTTGAGCAGCAGGCCAAAGGGCGAGCTAAAGATCCGCAACGAGATATAGAACGCAACCAACATCACGATGGCGCAGATGTAGTATCCAGCGTTGAAGGTGAACAGCCAGTCGCCCACTGGCAGTTGGATACTGTCACCCATCCCCAACCCAAAGAGGCTGGGCGCGGGGATGTTGCCGCCTTCGGTTGCACCGTCTAAGATGCGCGGATCATTCAGGGCGGTCTGCAAACCCGTCTCACCGCCCGTGATGGGGGTCAGCACGGAGGCCGCCAGCGCAAACGCCATTTGCGCGAAAGCAAGCGTCAGGATCGAGAAGTAGATGCCCGACCGGCGCAGCGAGATCACACCGATCAACAGCGCAAAGAGGCCCGCCACAACGGTCGAGATAATGATCGCGGGGATCACGTTCACGGTCAGCAGCTTGAGCATCCAAACGCCCGCATAGGACCCTGCCCCCAAAAAGGCGGCGTGGCCAAAAGACAGGTACCCGGTCAGACCGAATAGTATGTTAAAGCCAATGGCAAAGATCCCGAAGATCGCGAAACGCTGCATCAGGTCCGGATAGCCTGCGTTGAATTGCGCAAGGCTGGAGTTTTCCGGAAACGGGTTCAACAGGAACGGCGCAAAGGCCAGAAGGGCAGCGACAAACAACAGGACGCCGGTGTCTTTTTTGCTCAGTCCAAGCATGGATCAGTCCTCCATCACACCAGCGCGGCCCATCAGGCCCCGTGGTCGGGTCAGCAGAATGACAATGGCCGCAAGGTAGATGACCACCTGGTTCACGCCGGGCAGCAGCTCGATCACCTCGCGCATGGACGCAAAGCTTTCCAAAATGCCCAGCAGGAACCCAGCCAGGACAGCTCCGGGCAGCGAGCCCATGCCGCCCACAACCACCACCACAAAGGAAATCACGAGGAAATCCATGCCCATGTGGTAGTTGGGCGAATTGATCGGTGTGTACATCACCCCGGCAAGGCCGGCGACGGCTGCCGCGATACCGAACATGATCGTAAAGCGCCGGTCCACATCGATGCCAAGGATCGTCACCGTCTCACGGTCCGCCATCCCGGCGCGCACAACCATCCCGAAGGTTGTGAACTGCAAGAAGGCGAACATGCCCGAGATGATCAAGAGGGCAAACATGAAGTAGACGATGCGCCAGTAGGGATAGATAATCGCCCCCGGCTCCAACCCGATCAGGGCGCCAAAGTCGAAAGACCCGATAAAAGCTTGGGGTGCTGGGGCCGGGATCTGGTTCGCGCCGAAGTAGAATTTCACGATCTCTTGCAACACGATGGCCAGGCCAAAGGTCACCAGGATCTGATCCGCATGCGGGCGTTTGTAGAAGTGTTTGATCAGCCCCCGTTCCATCGCGACGCCGATGGCGATCATGATGGGGATGGCAAAGAGGATGGATAGGGGCACGGACCAATCCACAATGGCCTGCCCGGTCGCCTCCCCAAACCAGTGTTCCACGTAAGGGGTTTGTTTCGGGGCGCCGAAGCTGAAGCCACCAACGGTTTGAGACTGCGCGCCCTCAGGCGTGAAGCCCAAAGTCAGAATTTTGTTCAAGGTCACGGTGCAGAACGCCCCGAGCATGAACAGTGCGCCATGGGCGAAGTTCACGACGCCGAGCGTGCCGAAGATTAGGGTCAGGCCAAGCGCGATCAGCGCGTAGGCGCTTCCCTTGTCCAAACCGTTTAGGATTTGAAGGATGATCTGATCCATAGGCCCTCTCCTGGTAAAAGGGCATCCGCCCTTTTGAAAGGGTGGGCAGATGCGGTGCTGTCAGGGATAACCGCGTCCCAAACGGGACGCGGCCAAGGGGCGCGGTTAGACGCCTGGGTTGCAGGACCCGAGCTCGCCACCAAAGATGGAGGCGTCGTAGGTCACTTTCTCTGCCGGGGTCACGTCGACGATTTCGAGCAGGTCGAAATCAGACTCCGGGTTCTCTTTACCCTTCACGACCAGCACGTCTTTGAAGCACTGGTGATCCGCTGCACGGTAAAGGGTCGGACCGTTGCCCAAGCCGGTGAATTCGAAGTCGGCCAAAGCCTCGTCGATGCCGCAAGGGTTGAAGGTGCCCGCACGCTCTGCCGCGTCTGCATAAAGCAGGGTCTGGCAATAGACGGTGTGGGCGGCCTGGCTCGGCGGGAAGCCGTACTTGGCGCCGAAGGACTGCACGAACGCGTTTGTGCCGGCATACTTTTCGCCAGCCACGTTTTCCAGCGACCAGTGCCAGTTGGTGGACCCGAAGATGCCCGCCACGTTTGCACCAGCACCCTGCGCCATCAGACGCGAGTAGAGCGGCACAACGATCTGGAAGTCTTTGCCGTTGGCCTCAGCTGCACGCAGACCAAACTGCAAAGACTTCCAGATCGTTGTGCCGCTCTACTCGCGTCTGATGGCGCAGGGTGCTGG
>JBCBNR010000177.1:0-6542 GCA_039821665.1 Pseudomonadota bacterium | reverse complement strand
CACGGTGGTGGCCGGTTTCAGACAGGCCGCCTCGATCAGGGCGGAGGCATCGTCGCGGCGGCCCGCGCGCGCAAGCCAGCGCAGCGCCATGCGCAAGGCGAGGCGATTTTGGGGAAAGCGGCGGTGCAGGGCTGTCCAGGTCTCCAACAGGCTGTCCGGTCCGCGCTGCAGTTCCAGCACTTGCGCTGCGGCCACCTGGGGGGCCTCTTGATCGGGATAGGCGCTGACTAGCGCGCAGGCCGCGGCCCAGCGGGATTTTGCCTCGTCCGGTGTTGCGATGCCATCCAACAGGGCCGCGCACAGATGGGCCAGGTCGCTTGGCGGTGGGCGTGAGGGGCCGCCCAGATGGGGGCTCAACGCATCCACGTGGCCACCTGTTGGGGGTCCGGGCTGCCCTGTGCGGGCAGGGGCGTGTCATGGGTCGTGCCACGGCGAAGGGCGGGCGCCATCAGATCGCGCCACCAATGGTCAAACAGCATCGCCTCGAAATCCTCGGTGTAATGGGACAGCGACCCGGCTTCGTCCTTCAAGGCGCGCGCCTGTCCGACCTTGTCCATCAGCTCGGTTGGGTCGGCAAAAGCCGCCCCCTCGGCGCTGAGGGCGCGTTTGGCGAGCGCGATATAGGCCGCGCGGCTGGTCAGGGTCGTGCCGTCGCGGGTGCGCGCATTGCAATGGGTCACAAACACAGCGCGCGGCAGAGCGTCCAACAGGATGCGGATGTCTTCACGCAACGTGGCCTCATCCACCGGCCGTTGGGTGATCAGTTGGAGCCGCGCTTGGTCTTCGAAGCTCAGCGCGCGGAAGCTGGGGACTTCTTGCAAAAAGGCGCGCTTTTCCGCCTCTAGATCACCCTTAGCCAGGCGCCAGAAGGCGCGGGTGACGGTCGTGTCCGCAAAGAACTCGGCAAAATGGCGGGTGACATAGTTCAATTGCACCAAAATGGTGCCCATCCGCACCTCCTTGGCCGAGCTAAGCTCGATCAGGTAGAGATCGGATGGATCGTGAGCCGGGCCGTGGGCAGGGGCGTCACCGCCCGGCATCACAAGGGGGCGTGCCAATTCGGGAATATCGAGATCGCCCGCCATGTGGCGCATCATCTGCACCGCCTCGGCGGAGGAATGGGTATAGCCGTACACCCCATCGGTGTTCAGCTGCACAAGGCCCGCCGCATCGGCCATGCGCAAAGGGTTGGTGATCCGACACGATCCGATGGGGGTCACACGGGGACACACAAGCGTTTGCGTGTCTTTGCAGTCCAAGGGGGACATAGGCACACCTCTTCGTCTCAGCGTCGAGGCGTTTACACCGCCTCAACTACGATTAACGAAGTGTTGCCTGGTGTTGGTTAAAGAGGTGTAAATATTGCTTGACTGTTTATGCGTCAACGATGCGTAGCAGTCGCATTGTATTCCTTTACAAGCCCGCCCAGCACTCCGCGCCATCCAACCTGATCTCGCAGCCTAAAGCCGGGGCAAGTGGATGGGAAAGCGCGCGCGCAGGTCTGCGTCCAGTCCAGGCTCGAACGTATTGGTGTTGGGCGTGGACAAAATCGCTTCTTTTCTGGCGATGGCCCGGGCGATCAGATCGGGCTTGCCCTTTTCCTCCCACTCCTTGGGGGAGGAGCGGTCGCCAAGGCTTGGATAGATGTATTCGGTCTGCATGCGCGCCAGCGTTTGATCATGGCCCAGATAGTGGCCTGGCCCCTCCAGACAGACCGCGCGCATGGTCTCAAGGCTAAGACTGTCCTGTGACACCTCGATGCCGCGCACGCAGCGCAGCGCCTGGCCCAACAGATCGTCGCCCAGAATAAGGCTCTCAAAACAAAAGCCCAGCAGCGAGGCATGCATGCCAGCGGCCTCGTAGACCATGTTCAGCCCCGACAGACCGGCCATAACGTTGGAGATCCCTTGCTCCCATCCCGCTTGCATATCGGGCAGTTTTGCATCTGCAATGCCGGCAGCAGCCCCGCCGGGCAAGCCATAGAACTGGTGCATCTGGGCGCACCCAGCGGTCAGCAGGGCCTGCTCGCCCGAGCCACCGGACATCGCACCCGTGCGCAGGTCCGACACGAACGGCCAGGTGCCAAAGATCGCCGGGTGTCCCGGGGCGATGGCGTTGACATAGACCACACCGGCCAAACATTCTGCCACCGCTTGGACAATGGCACCGGCAATCGGGGCAGGGGCTGTGGCCCCCGCCTGACCGGCAGAGAGCAAAAGAACAGGCATGCCCGCGCGAATGCACTGTTCCATCACCTGGCAACTTTCGGTGGCAAACTTCATCGGCGGCACAACAAAGCAATTGGTGTTGGAGATGAAGGGCCGCGCGCGCCACGTGGCCTCGTCCCCCGCAATGGCGTGGATCAGCTCAAACAGGCCCGGCACAAACTCTGGCGCCGTGATCGAGGTGCCCACATGCTTGGTGGTCCCCGCGGTGCAGGCATAGATGGTGTTCAGGTCCATCTCGAAGTTGTCCAAGACATCGCGCGCGACCATGGGGCGCTGCAAAAAGTGGATGTTGTCCAATTGCTCGACGATGCGGGCCGCGTCGAAAAGATCGCGCAGGGTGCTGTCGCGGTAGCTGCGCCCTTGCACATCCACCATATGCACCGCAGCACCCGCGGTGCCGAAATGTACATTGGTCCCGCTTAGGTGCAGATCGTGCACGGGATCTCGGCCTTGCAAGGTGATGTTGCGCGCAGCGGTTGCAAGCATGTCCTCGACCAAGGCCTTTGGAAACCGCAGGCGGCCATCCTCGCCCAACACGGCACCTGCGCGCGTCATAACCTCGATGCCGCTTTGGGGCGCATCGGCCAGACCGATGGTGGCCAGCGCGTCGAGCGCGGCGGCATGGATCTTATGGCAATCCTCGGGGCGCAGCGGCGCATAGAGCCCGCCGGGCAAGCCCCCGCGTACGGGCCGTGCCTCGCGCGGCAATGGGGCAGACCGACTGGCGCGGCGGGCTGCCCGACCGCCGGCACGACGGGGAGAGGCTGCGGTGGGATTTGGCTGTGACATCAAGAGGCTCCTAACCCTTTCTGTCACGCTAGGCAGGTGTGCAGCGCACGCGGTGTCTTGAAAACGACGCTGGCGTCGCTTTTGGCTTTGGGCATCGCTTGCAGATGGGGGGGCGGCGAGTCGCTGGCGGACGCTCGGACCAAACGCAGGGAAGGTCGGGATCGCGCCCGCCCCAGATCACGGGGGGCTGTGAGGCGGGACAGCTGCGGCGAGATCCCCCGCCGCAGCCCTTCGTATTGGGGGCACAAGATCTGTTTAGAAGAAGTCGAACACGACAGCGTCAAAACTGATGGCGGTCACGTCAATGCTCAACTCGGCATTGCCGTAGACGGACCCTTGCGCTTCGGCAAAAGCCGTACCGTCGACGCCAACACCTGCGGAGGCCGAGCCTGAGACGCTCGAATATCCGGTGCTTGTCGAAGGTCCTGTCGCAAACAGGTCGCCCAGGGTCCCTTCGGGCTGTGGGGCCACGTCGATTTGCGGCGTGAAGTCGAAAGAATCGACCTCGACCAGACCGCCGATCTCTAGCCCGAGGTCTGACAGGTCAACGACGCTATCGATCTCGACGCTAAAGCTTTTAGTGAACTGCATTGTAGTCTCCTTTATTGCAGTCGAATTGGACGCCCGATCGCAACAGCGAACAGGCGCCATCCCGCCTGGAATGCGGTTTGCGTTCCAAGCGGGAGTCCGGTGTTGAGAAGGGGGTGAGAAGAGGGGGCCGCTGCCTGCGCGCGCCAAAGGCGCAGGATCAACTTTGCACTGGATATTTGGCCCTTAACGGCAACGCCGTCCGCCCGTGATCCAGAAAGTCTTGCGAGCCGCAAGACTGCCCCTCTTCATAATTACCTCCAACCACTGGGGTCTGAGGTACGGTCGCCAAATGTTAGAAATAAGTAGGAATTTGCTTACACATTGCCAACTCTCTAACGTTTCGATAGGGCGCTGATATGGATACCCTCGATCAGAAATTGCTGGCACTTCTACAAGTGGACGCACGGTGCAGCGCCACGACGCTTGCCAAACAGCTTGGCGTTTCGCGCGGGACGGTACAAAACCGGATCGACCGCATGCTGGACACCAAGGTAATCCACCGGTTCGCAGCAGAGCTTGGAGTGGGCGCAGCAGATCAGCAGATCAGCGCATTTACCCTTCTGCGCATAAAGACAGAAGGTGAGAAGCTTGTGGTGGCGAAACTGCGTAAGATCCCCGGTGTCTTGGAGATCTCTACGCTCAGCGGCGAAAATGACCTGGTGGTTGAATTGCGCGCGGCATCTTTGGCCGACTTGGATTGTATTCTGAACGCAATTCGCGTTCTGCCAGATGTGGTGGAAACGCAATCAAACATCCGCCTTACAACAACACACACCTTGCGCTGACCAAGGCGTCGTGCGCGCGATGGGAGCGTTGGCATGGATTTCCGGCCAGCGCTGGCAGGCCGCGCTCAGACGAACAGTTTTTCCGCCCAGACCGCTTTGTCACTCCGTCCGATTTGCAGGTTTGGGCGAGGTATCGAGAAAAGTACTGTTCCAACACGCCCCCGATTTGAGGGCGTACCGCCCCCCCTAAACAATATGCGCGGGGCCAAACACATGGCGTGCTTCAGCCTCAGATGTCCAGCTTAGGCAGATGCTCCGCGCTCAAAGGTGAGGCGCGTGTGAATGCGTGCGGGCCCCCGGGCGTCGGCTAAAACCTGCCGTCGGCCAAGTTTGGCCGAGCACAACAATGTGAGACCCCTTGAACGGTTAACGCGCCCCGTCCCCGTGCCCATGTGCCTGCCACAGGGCCTATGGCGCAGGCGTCCCGGGGCCCTGGTTTGAGGAACTCGAGAAGGAGAAACACGATGAAACGCATTTTAAGCTTGGGCCTTGCCCTGCCGTTCGTGGCCAGCGCCGCCCTTGCGGGCAACCCAGTGTTCGAGGCCCCCGCGCCCGCGCCTGTGGCCGCTGCACCTGCCGCCTTGCCGCCCGCGCCGGTCTTGCCTGACTGGACCGGCGGCTATGTCGGGGGGCAGTTCGGCCTTGGTCAAGGCGAGGTGGGGGACACCGATGCCGATGGTTTGCTGGGCGGTGTGCATGCAGGCTATGACTACGATTTCGGCGCGCTTGTTGTGGGCGCGGCTGTGGATCTGGACCTTGCAAACCTGGAATTGGACGGGGATGCGGGCGAGATCGACCAGGTGTTCCGCCTCAAAGGCCGGGTCGGCTATGACCTGGGCCAAGCGTTGGTCTATGGGACCGCCGGTCTGGCTCAAGCCTCTGCCGAGGTGGGCGGTACGGATCTAGAGGATACCGGAGCGTTCTTCGGTCTGGGCCTTGATTACAGGGTCGCCACCAATTGGACCGTTGGTGCCGAGGTTTTGCGCCACAGCTTCGACGATTTCGATGACAGCGGTGCGGATGTGGACGTGGACACCTTGCAGCTGCGCGCAGGTTTCCGCTTCTAAGCACGCGCGCTTGAACGGTGCGGCGGGCCGTGGACCCATTCCCACCACCGGCTTGCCCCACCAGGCCGCCTTGGGGTCCCTTCCAAGGCGGCCGCCCCTTGGGCCTAGGACCGCCGCGCGCCCTGGTCTAGCAGTGCATCGATCTCGGCCCCGTTTGCGCCACACAGATGGGTGAAATCCCCCGCCTCCAACAGGGGGCGGGCGGCGTCTAGCAAGGCTTTGTGGGTGACCCGCGCCAGCGCCGAGCCCAAGGAGAGCCGTGCCACGCCCAGGGCCGCGAACGCAGCCCGGTTGTATTTGGTGAACCCTCCGGCGACCAGGGCGTTTACGGGCACACGGACCGCGCGGACAATGTCGCCAAGCGCGTCCATATCGGGCGGCAAGGGGACATAGACGCCATCGGCACCGGCGTCCTGAAAGGCCTGGATGCGTCGGATGGCCTCGGCCGTGTCATACTGACCGTTCATCACCCCGTCCGCGCGGGCCAGGAAGAAGATGTCACGGGGGCAGGCGCGGGCGGCGGCAACCCCTGCACGCACCCGCTCTACCGCCAGATCGAAGGGGTAGGCGCTGGTCTGCGGCAAGGCGGTGTCTTCGATCGACAGGCCCGCAAGGCCCGCCTCGCACGCCAGCCGGACAGTGGTGGCGACCGCATCCGGTGCGTCACCAAACCCGTTTTCAAAATCGCCCGAGACCGGCAGCGGTGTTGCGGCCACCAGGTCTTGCCCATGGGCCAGGGCCTCGTCCCGGGTGACGTGGCCCATATCGGGCTTGCCTAGGGTAAAGGCGTGGCCTGCGGAGGTGGTGCCGATGGCCTGCGCGCCCAGGGCCGCAAGCAGCCGAGCAGAGCCTGCATCCCAGGCATTGGCCAAGGTAAAGGGCGCACCTGGCTTGTGCAAAGCGCGAAAGGCGGGACCGGGGTCATGGGACATGGATTTAACCTTGTAAGAGCGAAAGGAGGCGGGGGGGGGGGGCCCCCCCCCCCCCCCCCAGAAGTGGGCAAAAGGAAGAGGAGAGCCCCGGGAGGGGACCCCCAACCCAACCAAAAAAAACGCAAAAAAGAAGATAGTGTGGACCCCGAC
>JBCBNR010000176.1:0-6553 GCA_039821665.1 Pseudomonadota bacterium | reverse complement strand
TGTTGCCGTTGGAGGTGCGCATTCTGCCCTCTTACGAAGTTGTGCAGGGGCTTGGCCTGTTGAACACCTATACCGGGTTGATCCTGCCGTTGATCGCATCCGCTACAGGCACGTTTTTCTTTCGCCAGTTCTTTCGGTCCATCCCCGATGAATTGATCGAGGCTGCACGAATTGATGGGGCAGGCCCGCTGCGGTTTTTCATCGACATTCTGGTGCCACTGTCGCGCACGATGATGGCTGCGATTTTCATCATCATGTTTGTGGTTGGCTGGAACCAGTACCTTTGGCCCACCCTGATGACGACCGAAGAGAGCCTGTTCACCCTGGTGCGCGGCATCCGCCAAATCCTTCAGGTCTATATCGGCGCCAACGTCCCCGACTATAACGAGGCGCTGGCCATGGCGATCCTGGCCATGCTGCCCCCGGCCCTCGTGATCGTCATCTTTCAACGCATGTTCATCAAAGGCCTCGTGGAGTCAGAGAAATGACGACGCTTCGAATTCGCAATGCAGTCAAACGCTATCCAAACAACGCATTGGCGGTCAAAGGCGTCTCGGTCGACGTGGAAGACGGCGAGCTTGCGGTTTTTGTCGGCCCCTCGGGCTGCGGAAAGTCCACGCTTTTGCGCATGGTCGCAGGTCTGGAGGAGGTCACCGAAGGCGAGATCGAGCTGGCCGGGAAAAACGTAAACGGGGTCGAGCCTGCGGACCGGAACATCGCGATGGTCTTTCAAAACTATGCGCTCTACCCACACATGACCGTGCGCGGCAACCTGGCCTATGGCTTGAAGAACCGCGGCACGTCCAAGGCAGAGATTGCGCGCAAGGTCGAAGACGCAGCAGAGCTGTTGCAGATCAAGGACTATCTGGATCGAAAGCCATCGCAACTCTCCGGTGGCCAGCGACAGCGCGTTGCCATGGGACGCGCCATTGTGCGAGATCCGGCGATTTTCCTCTTTGACGAGCCTCTGTCCAACCTAGATGCCAAGCTGCGCAATCAGATGCGGCTTGAGATCAAGCAATTGCAGCGCCGGCTGAACATCGCGGCCATCTATGTGACCCATGATCAGGTCGAAGCTATGACCATGGCAGACCGCATTGTCGTGCTCAACCAAGGTAAGATCGAACAGGTCGGCACGCCGCACGAGGTTTATACTAGGCCCGCCTCGACCTTTGTGGCCAACTTCATCGGCTCGCCGCCGATGAACCTGATTGAGACGACCGCGACCGGCGGCACACTTGTCCTTGGCGGGCAAGAGATTGCCACGCCCCAGGTCCCGGACGGCAGCCATATCTTGGGGATCAGGCCGGAACATCTGGCCGTGGCCGAGGCTGATGAAATGGGCGTTCCCATCGATGTTCAAACCATCGAGGATCTGGGGGCCACCCGTCTGGTGCATGCCCATGTCGGGGACGCCCCTATCACCATCGCCACATCAAAATTGGCTGATGACTTGACCGAGGTTCAGGCCGCAAAGGTCGATCTTGCGCACGCGATGTTCTTTGACCCCGCAACGGGCCTGGCCCGCTGAACCTCGCCTCTAGACGCGGCCTTAAGCGCGGTTTGTGTCAGGTGTGATCGGTGCTGCCAGGGGGCTCAAGCGCGCGGGGCCGCGCACGTTGGGCGCCAAAGCCGCTTACCTATTCGCCGGGGACCTTGCCCTCCTCTGGTCCCAGGCGGCGGATGCCCCAGCCTATGGGTTTGCGGGTGTTGCCCGGATGTATGGGATCAGGGCCCCAAATGGCCTGATAAGTATCCACCGCACGGCCCTGGCGTTGCAGGTAGGCCGCGCTTACCGCCAAAAGCATCCACCAAAGCACGATCACCAGCCACATCCAGCGCGGGGCGTTTGCCTCCCACAACCCAAGCACCACCACGGCAACCGCGACCAAAAGCATGCCATAGCCAACAGACTTGTGCGCCCATTCGAACATCACCCGCCAGGACGTCATGTCATAGTGATCGCCCCGCAACGAGCCCACGCCATCCGGTGCCGTTGGCCCACCCTTAGAGCCCCGAAACAAGCCCATGGCCACCTGAACCGCCATCAATCCAAGCAGGGTATAGCCCAAGGTGCCATGCCAGCCCAAAGGCGCGCTACGACCGTAGATCAAGGCAAGGCCCACAAGGCTGAGCAGCACCACAAGCCCCTGGCCAATCCAGTGGCTGCGCCACCATACCAGGTTGTCCAGCTCGCGGGGCCAATCCTGGCCGGGCAACACCTTGAAATAGCGCGCAACCAGCACCGCCAGGGGGGCGAGCACCGCCCAGGCCAGCGTCATAGCGCGGCCATGCCATGCAACGGCGCTGCCCACATCATGGATGCGGCCGGGATCGATAGAAGCCAGAAGCCAGTCCATCAGCCCTTGACCGCACCTGCGGTCATGCCGGTGATGATCTGACGGCTGGCAAACAGCGTGAAGATGATGGGCGGGATCGCCAGCAACATTCCGGTTGCCATGATCACCCCCCATTCCACGTTAAACTCGCTCATATTGTTCACAATCAGAATGGGCACGGTCTTGGTGTCCCGGTCCGACAGGGCAGAGGCGAGCAGATATTCGTTCCACGCGATGCGGAAGGTAAAGATCGCCGCAGCCGCAAGCCCGGGTTTGATCAGCGGCAGCACCACCAAGAAAAACACTTGGAAAGGGCCCGCCCCATCGACGCGGGCCGCCTCCTCCAAACTTGGAGGAACCTGCACGATGAAGCTTTGCAGGATCCAGATCACAAATGGCAGGTTCATGGCCACATAGATCAAGATGATACCCGAATGGGTCCCGGCCAGGCACACATCCCCACGCCCGCCGAACGCCTCGCGGATCGCGCCGCCGATCAGCCCATCGCGGTCCAGGCAGAACTCGTTGTTCCACAGACCAAACACCGGCACCAGCAGCACCGCGGGGGGGACCATGCGCACCATCAGCGTGGTCAGGCTGACCGTGTCGCGCCCCATGAAGCGAAAGCGCACCAGCGCATAGGCCGCCATGCAGCCGATCACCAGGGTCAGCGCCGTGGAGATCAGCGCAATGATCAGCGAGTTGATGAAGGCGCCCCCAAACTTAAGCGCGCAGAAATCCAAATGCTCGGGCTCGTACCACAGCACATCGCACAGCGCTGTCTCATAGTTCTGGATGGTCGGCAGGAAGATCAGCCCGGTGGCGCCAGAGATGATGTCCACATCCAGCTTGAAGCTGTTGACGAACATCAACAGGACAGGGCCCACGGACATAAAGACCAGCAGCGCAATGATGGCGTAAAAGGCCGCGTTGGCTTGGGATTGGGCGGTCATTCGTCCTCCTCCACCGCGGCGCGCACCTTGGCGGCTCGCATCTCTTGCCAGCGGGTGAAGGCGAACATGCCCATGGTCAGCAAAAGCAATAGGATCAGCAAATAGTTCGACATGGCCGCGGCCACGCCCAGTTCGCGAAACTCCGTGGCGGTGCGCGAGATGCGCAGGGCCAGGATCTCGGTGGACAGGCCTGGGCCACCTTCGGTCAGGACCAGAATCACCTCTAGCACTTTAAATGCATCGATCAGGCGCAACAGGCCCGTGACGATCAGCACCGGCATCATCAGGGGAAGTTTGATGTACCAGATTTGCTGCCAGGCCGTGGCCCCGTCGATGCGCGCCGCCTCCAGCGCCGAGCGGGGCAACGATTGCAGGGCGGCCAGCGACAGGATGAAGATAAACGGCGTCCATTGCCAAATGTCCGCGATGATCACACTGGTCAGAGCGTGCTGGCCCAGCCAGTCGATCTTGGGCAGGCCCAAGCTGTCGAGCGTGCGGTTAAACGTCCCCACCGTGGGGTGGTACATATAACGCCACATCAGGCCCACCACCACGGGCGCGATCATCATGGGCAGGATGAACATGGTGCGCAGCAAGGACATGCCGCGAATGTCCCGGTCGAGCATCAGTGCAAGGCCTACGCCCAACACCATCTCGATGGACACCACGAAAAACGCAAAGCGCAGGGTCACGCCCAGGCTTTCGTGGAAATTGGGGTCGTTCCATAGGTTGATATAGTTCTTCAGGCCGACGAACTCTGCCTCGCCGATCGTCTCGCTTGGCGCCCAGTCGCGGAACGAGCCCCAGATCATATAGCCCAAAGGGTAGATCAGCGCGATCGCCATGATCACCGCCGCGGGCGCTAGGAACATCCAAGGGGTCAGACGGTTTGCCCTTGCAAGGGACATGGTCGCGGCTCCGCAAGTTAGGGTGGTGCGGGGCCACGCGGTGCGGCCCCAGCAGATCTTGGCTTACTGCCAGGTGTAATACCCGGCGTCTTCCATTACGGCTTTGGTCCGCTCGGCCACACCGTCCAGCGCTTCCTGGATGTCCAGGTCTTCGGTCAACACTTTGGACATGGTCGTGCCGATATCCGCGTTGATCTTGCCCCACACGGGGATGATCGGACGCCAGTCGGGATCGGCGTATTTCAGCGCCTCACCAAAGGTCGCGGAGAAGGGGAACTTCTCGTTCAGACCCGCATCCTGATAGGTGGAAAAGCGCGAGGGGTTGCCGCCCTCCATCGCCACCATCAGGTCGCCTTTCTTCGAGGTCAGCCACTGCATCAGCAGGAAGGCGGCTTCCTTGTTCTCGGCGTTCTTGGGGATCGCGATCCCGAAGCCACCGGTCTGACTGCCGCGCCGCACACCTTTGGGGTGCATGGCATAGCCTACTTTACCGACCACTTGACTGCGCTCGGGGTTCTCGAAGCCGGGCATGAACGCAATCGAATCCATGAACATCGCAGCCTGACCATTGGCAAAGGCGTTCGCAGCCTCGGACGGGCCAAAGCTCATTGCACCCTCGGGGCCGCAATCGACGATGGTTTTCAGCGCATTTGCCGCCTCGACACCCGCTGCATTGTTGATGATCGGGTTCCAGCTGTCGTCAAAGACGCGCCCACCCAAGGGGGCAAGGTGCAACAAGAACGCGTGGCTGGCCTGGTGGCCCGATGCCGCGCGAGAGGCCATTCCGCCCATCCCTGGTTCCAACTCCGGGATCTTACAGGCAGCATCCAGCAACTGGTCATAGGTTTCGGGCTCAGCAATGCCATGTTTCTCGAAGATATCTTTGCGGTAGGCCAGAACCGACGTCTCGGACCCAAACGGGATCCCAAAGAGCGACCCAGTCTTGCCCGGCAAGTAACCTTTGAAACCACCCGCCACGCCGATGTTTTCCACATAGCCGTCAATCAGATCATCCGCGTCATAATTGGGATCGGACAGCTTTGGGTTCATGAAGTACTTGGCCAGGTTCTCCAACTGGTCCGCAAAAACATAATCCGCCTTGGAGAACACGACATAGGCGATAAGGTCATATTCGCCCTCGTCCTGGGCAAGTTCCAGCGTCTGACGCTCCCGCATCTTCAGATAGGGCAGTTGGTCCACCTCGACCTCGATCCCGGTCTCTTTGGTGAACTCCGGCAGCACCTTCATCACAGCGTTGTAATGGGGGTGGGCGGGAAAGTTCACGATCACGGTCGTGCCCGCATACTCCGCGTATGGGTTGGCAAGCGCGGAGCCTGCCATCAACACGGTCGCAAGCGCCGCTGTTTTGAGTGTTTTGAGCATCTGGTTCCTCCCAATTATGCTTTAGATCGCGACTTCCGTCGCTTGGTCGAACAGATGAACCCGATCCGGGTTCACTGCGAAAGTCAGCGTTTGGCCAAGCGCCATGGGCGTCTCGGACGCGACCTCAACGGTCACAGTGTCCGGCCCACAGGCACACAGCAGCACGGATTGCGCGCCCACATATTCCGACACTTTGACATCCAAGCGCAGCGCTTGGGTTGCAGGCGCATCGGGTGCATACGCGATGTCTGATGGGCGCACGCCCAAGATCACCTCGGCGGTGCTATGCTCTCTCATCCGGGCGGCTTTTTCGGGTGCGAGCGCCAAGTCAAACCCAGCCCCGGTCACAAACAGATCATCGCCCCGGCTTTCCAGCCTGCCGGTCAGAAAGTTCATGGGTGGCATGCCCAAAAACCCCGCGACAAACTTGTTAACGGGTCGCTTAAACAGCTCCTCCGGCGTGCCTTGCTGTTGGATATGGCCGCCATGCATGACCACAATCCGATCCGCGAGCGTCATCGCCTCAATCTGGTCATGGGTGACGTAAATCATGTTCTTCTCGACCCGCTGGCGCATCACCGCCAGCTCTGCACGCATTTGCCCGCGCAGCTTGGCGTCCAGGTTCGACAGCGGCTCGTCAAACAGGAAAATCCCACTGTCTTTGGCCAGCGCTCGGGCCATCGCCACCCGCTGCCGTTGCCCACCCGACAGGGCGCCCGGCTTGCGATGCAGAAACTCCGTCAAGCCGACCATATCGGCCACTTCGCGCACTTTTGCATCAATCTCGGCCTTTGGCCGTCGTGCCAGACGCAGCGCGAACGAGATGTTTTGGGCCACGTTCATATGGGGGTAGAGCGCGTAATCCTGAAAGACCATGGCGAGGTCCCGGTCCTTGGGCTCCAGCTGGCTGACGGCCTTGTCACCCACCCAGATCTCGCCTTCGGTCACATCCTCTAGCCCTGCGATCATT
>JBCBNR010000175.1:0-6565 GCA_039821665.1 Pseudomonadota bacterium | reverse complement strand
TGTTGTCCGCCCGACAGGGTCTCGGCCCGTTGCAGGGCGGTGGGGGCCACGCCGAAGCGATCAAGCAAGGTCAGCGCCTCGTGACGCTCTTGCTCGGAGAAAAACATCAGCGTGGAGCGAAGAGTACTTTGCTGGTTCAACCGGCCCAAGATCACGTTCGTCAGCACGTTGAGGCGGGGCACCAGGTTGAACTGCTGAAAAATCATGGCGCAGTTGCGCTGCCAGTCCAGTTTGCTCCGCCCTTTGAGTGCAAGCACGTTCTTGCCGTCGACCAGGATCTCGCCGGCACTTGCGTCCGTCATGCGGTTCATAATGCGCAGAAGCGTGGATTTGCCCGCGCCAGAGCGGCCGATGATCCCGACCATTTGGGGTTTATCCACCGAGATGGACACGTTATCGACCGCAGTGACCGAGCCGAAATTTTTGGTGATGCCGCGAAGTTCGAGCATGCGTGCCCCTTCATAATGAACGAGCCTGTCCCTAGACATCTTACACGACAGTTTTCTTACATTTTTAAGTCAGGTCTGCGAAACCTTGAGCGCCCTACCTTAAGTGCCTGTCTTTTCTATACTTCGATTGTCCAGATAAGGGCGCAGCAAGCGGTGCAGATTGACGCAGGCGCGCAAATGTCTGCCCAACAGCGCCATGCCAGCGAACTTACGTTGTAGAAATAAAACTTCGATCGGGGGGACATGGTCAAAACTGCGATCTTCGGCCATGGCCATGCCCGCGCGTTGCATACGATCCGCAAAGGTGCGGTCCGAAAAATCAAACAGGGCGTCCAGGCGAAGCGGCTCGAACGCCATCTCTACCATGTCCAACACAGCGTGTTTGTGGTGCGAAGCCGTCTGTGGGGCGTAGAAACCCAAGGCGAGCGCGGCCTGCGCCACGCCCTCGCGATCCTCGGCCAAGCCTGCAATCAGCAACTCCCGGTAGTGCAGAGACAGCTCCGCTGCGACCTCGCGGGTTGCGCCAAAGTCGAGCAGCACCAGCGCATCGTGGTCCGGGGCATAGCGGTAGTTGGCGAAATTGGGGTCGGTTTGCATCATGCGCAGATCAAACAGCTCTTGCGCCATCAAATCCAACAGACGCGCGGTCACGCGGTCCCGCGTCCCTTGGTCCAGATCACGCACATATTCGATGGGTTCGGAGGCGATATATTCCATCGCGAGCACGTCTTGCGTGCTCAGATCCTCGTAGAATTTTGGGACGCGCACGCCTGGCACGGCCCCTAAAGTCGCACCAAATGAGGCAAGGCATGCGCCTTCGCGGGCATAATCCGCCTCCTCATGCAATTGTTTGCGGGCGGCCTCCAACAAAGGGGCGAGGTCTAGGCCAGGTGGCACCAAACCGCTGAGCTTGACCAATGTGCCCACATTGGCGACGTCACTGTCGATCGAGGCGCGCACGCCGGGATATTGCACCTTAATCGCCAGGTCTCGCCCATCTTTGGTCATAGCCCGGTGCACCTGTCCGATCGAGGCCGCGGCGATCGGGGTGATGTCAAACCGTTGAAAGCGGCGCAGCCAACCGTCGCCCCAGGCCCGTGTCAGAACTGATTTAAGCTGGCGAGGCGGCATGTAATCCGCATCCGCGCGCAGCCGCGACAGGATCTCTCCCAGCTCGGCAGGCATGATGTCGCCTGCATCCAAGCTCATCAACTGGCCAACTTTCATGGCGGCCCCGCGCATTTTGGCCAACTGATCAGTCACCCGTGTCACGTTCGAAGGGGTCAGCAGCAGGTCGCGCAACTCCGGTCGTTCGCCCCGGGCCAGGCGCTGGACGCCTTCGACCGCCATGCCGCCCAAAACGCCCGAGGTCATGCCGCCCAGCCGGGTGAGGCGAGACAGGCGGCTGGCGGGGACAGGGCGGGCTGTGGCGCGGGATGTTTGGGTCATGCCCGGCATCTAGGCCCCGCGGCGTGCGAAAACAGGGCAACGCGCGGTCCTGTCCCATCCAAATAGATCAAATGACACGGGGCAGGGGCCGGCACCGGCAGACGCAACTGTCACAAACCCGTCAGATAAACGCATTACGGGCAGTTAGATTGTGGCCCTGAGGGTCGTGCACCTAACATGCCGCGCAGCGGGCCGCTGTGCAGCTTGCGCCCGCGCCAGGCTGTCGGCGTGTCGCCAAGAAGGAGGAGTGTCATGTGGCTTAGAGATGTCTCGATGGTTCTTGCGGACCGGGTGTTGGACTGCGCGTCGCTGCGCATCGAAGACGGCTATATCGCCCAGATTATCGAGACCACGGGCACCTCAACCCATACGCTGTTCCCGGGCTTTGTGGACATGCATGGGGACATGATCGAGTTGGAGTTGGAGCCGCGCATCCAGGTCGATTTCCCGATGGACGTCGCATTGACCCATCTGGACGCGCGTCTGGCCGCCTCGGGCGTGACCACGGCCTATGCGGCGGTGTCGTTTTCGCGCGCCGCCAACGATGGCGAGCGGCGTTCGTTTTCCCATACCAGCCAAATCATCCGTGCGTTGAAGGCCGCAAAAGCGGACATGCGCGTGGATCACCGCATCCATGCACGTTTTGACATCACTTACACAGAGGCGGTGGCGGCCCTAGGCGGTCTACTGTCAGAGGGGTTGGTCGATCTGGTGTCGGTGATGGACCACACGCCAGGGCAGGGGCAATACCGCAACCTGGAACGCCATATCGAGCTGCGGGCCGATCATCACGGCATCTCGTTGGAAGAGGCGCGGCAGATGGTCCAAGCTAAAATCGACGCCGCAACGCCCGAGGAGGAGGTTCTTAGCACCCTGCGCACCGTCTCGGACCTGTGCGCCCATCACCGCCTGGCCTTGGCCAGCCATGACGATGACACACCCCAAAAGGGTGCGTTGATGGCAGATCTGGGCGCTGTGATCAGCGAGTTTCCCGTGACCCTGGAGGCGGCGCAAACCGTGGTCGCGCGCGGGATGATGACCGCCATGGGCGCGCCCAATGCCATGCGTGGACAAAGCTATTCGGGCAACCTGTCGGCGCGCGCGGCCCACAGCGCAGGGCTGTTGCATATCCTGGCCTCGGACTATCACCCGGCGGCAATCCTGCCCGCGATCCGCGCCCTGGCAAACCAGGATGCGGACGGTCTTAGCGGCGCCTGTCGTTTGGCCTCTGTCAACCCGGCTAAGGCGTTGGGGCTTTTGGACCGGGGCGAGATTGCGGTGGGCAAACGGGCGGATCTGGCGCTGTTTGATGGGCGCGACCGCTGCGCCCTGACGTTGCGCGCGGGTCTGCCCATCTTTTCCAACGGCACCGTGGAGCCTGCGTCGAGCACCATCTCGGCGGTCGCCTGAGGCGGCGCAGGCGGCCCTGTCTTGACGCCATAGGCCCGTTCCACTAGGCACGCGCACACGGTTGCGGGCGTTGTGTAATGGTAAGACCCTTGCCTTCCAAGCAAGAGATACGGGTTCGATTCCCGTCGCCCGCTCCAACCATCATTGCAGCATGGGTCGCAGTTGCCTCTGACCTCTTTGGTTGCTAGCCAGACAGGGCCAGGGAGGGTGGGTGATGAGTTCTGAAGCGGACCGCGCAAAATCGAAGAACATGCAATCGCTCAAAGGGCTTGTACCCTTTCTTGCGCCCTATCGCGGTTTGCTTGCCCTGGCGGTCATCAGCCTGGTGATCACCGCCGGTCTTAGCCTGACATTGCCGCTTGCGGTGCGTCGGGTGGTCGATGGTTTCTCGGGCGAGCTGTATATAATGGATCTCTACTTTGCCGCAGCCGTGGGCATTGCCGCCCTTTTGGGGCTTGGCACGGCCTTGCGGTTCTATTTCGTCACCAAATTGGGCGAGCGGGTGGTCGCGGATATTCGCGTGGCCGTCTATGACCGCGTGATCGGGATGAGCCCCGCGTTCTTCGAGCGGATTATGACCGGCGAGGTGCTGTCGCGACTGACCACCGACACGACCTTGATCCTGTCGGTCATCGGCTCGTCGGTCTCGATTGCGCTGCGCAACGCCCTTATTCTTGCAGGCGGTATCGTGTTTATGCTGTTCACCTCCGCCAAGCTGACGGGCTTGGTGCTGCTTGGTGTGCCCTTGGTTCTCGTGCCGATCATCACCTTGGGGCGACGATTGCGCGTGCTTAGCCGGGAAAGCCAAGATCGTATCGCGGAAAGCTCGGGCCAAGCCTCCGAGACATTGCTGGCCGCCCAAACCGTGCAGGCCTACACCCACGAGACCGTCAGCCGAGGCGCGTTTTCAAGCGTGACCGAGAAGGCGTTCGAGGCGGCCCGCCTGCGTATCTTTACCCGCTCCTTGATGACGGCTTTGGTTATTTTCACCGTCTTTACCTCCATCGTAGCGGTGCTGTGGATCGGCGCGCGCGATGTGCGCACGGATGTCATGACAGCGGGTGAGCTGGTGCAGTTCGTGATCTATTCGGTGATGGTGGCAGGTGCGGTCGCGGCCCTGTCTGAGATCTGGGGCGAATTGCAGCGCGCCTCGGGCGCGACCGAGCGGCTGGTGGAGCTGTTGAACCTGCGCGACAGCATCGAGGACCCAGCGACCCCGGTGCCCGCCCCGGCACCCGCCCAAGGCGCACTTCGCTTTGATGGGGTGACATTCCACTACCCTGCGCGGCCCAGCATTGCGGCTTTGCGGGACTTGAACCTGACCATCGCCCCGGGGGAGACTGTGGCCATCGTGGGCCCCTCGGGTGCTGGCAAAACAACTATTTTCCAGCTGTTGATGCGGTTTTTTGATCCCGATGCGGGCGAGGTGCAGCTGGACGGCATTCCCTTGCGCGACATGGCGCGAGAGCAGATGCGCCAGAATATAGCCCTGGTGCCACAAGATCCGGTGATCTTCGCAGACACCGCGCGGGCCAACATTCGCTTTGGCCGCCCTGGTGCAACGGACGCGGAGGTGGAGGCCGCGGCCAAGGCCGCCGCGGCGCATACATTCCTCAGCGCGCTGCCCGAGGGGTATGACACCTATGTGGGCGAGCGAGGGGTCATGTTATCTGGCGGGCAAAAGCAACGCATCGCCATTGCGCGGGCAATTTTGCGCGACGCGCCCGTGTTGCTTCTGGACGAGGCGACCTCGGCTTTGGACGCGGAAAGCGAAGTGGCTGTGCAACAGGCGGTGGAGGCCCTGTCGAAGGGACGCACGACACTGATCATCGCCCACCGGTTGGCCACAGTGAAAAAAGCGGACCGCATCATTGTTTTGCAAGATGGTGCGGTTGTGGCCGAGGGACGCCATGACGCGCTGGTGCGCGAAGACGGGCTTTACGCGCGGCTGGCGCGGTTGCAGTTTACCGAAGGGGCGGCCGCTTAGCGCGGATCAAACGGGGACAGGGTCGTCCCTTCGTTGGGCGAAGCACGCCAAAGCGGGATGTGAATACTTTGGATCACTGTCCCGCCTATCGCATCTAACCGGTTGATTTCTGGAAGCGAAATTTGATTTCGCCTGCCGCTTTAGGGTTTGGTCGTACCGTCCCAGCCGGTCATCGCCCGAACCGCCTTGATATAGAGCTGATTTGGCAGCGCCCCGATGGCGCGCAGCATCCAGGCAAACCGGCGTGGAAAGGTAATCTCGAACCCAGGCTTGTCCAAGCCGTCCGCGATGCGCTGTGCGGCCTCGTCCGGTTGCATCAGAAACGGCATCTCAAAGCTGTTGACCGATGTGGCCTCGGTCTCGACAAAGCCAGGATTGATGACCGAGATGCGCACGCCCAGATCGACCAGATCCATGGCCAGTGCCTCTGCCATGGCGATCAGGCCAGCCTTGGTGGCGGAGTAGGCGGCTGAATCGGGCAGTCCGCGAAACCCCGCGACAGAGGCGGTCAGCGCCACATGGCCCGTGCCCTGGGCAATCATCGCTTTGAGGACCGGATCCAAGCCATTGGCAACCCCGGTCAGGTTCACGTCAAACATCTTCTTGGCGGTTGCAGCCTCAAAATTGAGGGCGCGCATGGGGGTATAGACACCGGCATTCAATACCGCGAGCGCCAGTGGTCCGTCCGATGTGATCCGCGCCACGATATCGGCCATGGCTTGTGGGTCCGTGACATCACCGGGCGCGGGCACAATGGTGCCATCGGCCTCCGCGGCCAGGGCGTTCAGGTCGTCCTCGGACCGGGCGGTGGCATAGACGGTCCAGCCTTTATTGGCCAAGCGAAGAACAAGGGCGCGTCCAATCCCACCAGACGCGCCCGTAACCCAAGCCGCCCCATCGGAGGGGCGCATAATTTTGTTGAAGCTCACGCGTTGACCCATAGGGGGGCAAGCGGGCCACCCAGGGACCGCGTTTTGAAATACGCCTCTTCGCCGCGAGCCACGAACCGATTGCCGACCCATTCATCCTGGGCGTTGTAGAACAGATCGAGCGTATCCAGATCACCCATGCAATCATAGCGGATCGCCTGGATCGAGCCTGTTTTGAACGGAAACGGCTCGGCCCCGCGGCGGCGGGTCGGCACATTCATCGGTAGGCCGTTCTGGGTGTTGATCCAGGTCTTGCGGGCAAGAAAGGCCTTGGTCCAATAGGTCGTGGTGCCTGGATTGCCTTTGACAACGCCGGTGTAGCCAGAGCCTTCGACCTGCAC
>JBCBNR010000174.1:0-6609 GCA_039821665.1 Pseudomonadota bacterium | reverse complement strand
TGAGCCAAGCCCGACTGGTTCTCTGTAGCCATAACCCATGTTCATATGGGCTATCTCTCTGATCTCAGTTGCACCACGCGGAACAGATTCGGCAGGCAAGTTTTGCAAAGCGCTTCTGAACGTCGATACAAGCTCTGCTGAAACCACCTTTCGTTGAAACGACGCGCCTAAATCGCGCGCAAGCGTCTGCACATTTTCAGGAAGGACAGACCGTTTGCGATAGGTAAACAAATCAGAGTATTCAGGAGGCCTTGGCATTCAGTTTTTCCAGTCAACCGGCGGATTGGAGCCGCCTTTGACAAGGTAGCATCCCTTATGCCGCCGCCCAAGAACGGACATTGGCATAAGAAATGCGGACGACTGCCTCGTCCCGCATCTCACCAACTGGTACGCTGTGCCGTGAACGGTAGGTGCACGGGTAGGAAGGGGCATTTGAGGATTTTATCGGATCACCTTTATGGCACGCTTTCTCGCCCCATTTAGCTGGAGGCAAGGATGTCACGATGAACGAACCCCTTACGGACGGGGCTTGGCAAGCGCAGCGTTTTCTTTCGCCCCCAGCCGTAAGCGACCTCTTACTCGCCCCGGGGCAGCGTTTGCGCTAGACCGCCTGGGCGAGGCTTTCGGACAGGTACAATTCGCGCAAGCGCGCAGCCACTGGCCCTGGCGTGCCGGTGCCCACGGCGACGCCATCCACCTCCACCACCGGGCAGACATAGGTGCTGGCCGCGGTCACAAACGCCTCCGCCGCATTTTGTGCCTCTTCAATGGTAAAGGGGCGCTCTTCGATTTTCACCTGGGCTTCCCGGGCGTATTTCAGCACAGCGGCCCGGGTGATACCATGCAGGATCGAATTCGATAGGTTGCGCGTCACAATCGTTCCATCGGCCTTGACGATATAGGCGTTGTTGGACGTCCCTTCCGTCACCGTCCCATCCTCGACCATCCAGGCGTCGTGTACGCCGGCCTTCTTTGCGGCCATCTTGCACAACGACGGGGCGAGCAGTTGCACCGTTTTGATGTCACGCCGCGCCCAGCGGATATCCTCCACCGAGATGACCTTGATGCCGGTTTTGTATTCCTGCTTTTCGGCCACGGGTTTTTCTTGGGTGAACAGCACCAGGGACGGCTGCAAACCATCGCCCCAGGCAAAATCTCGGTCTTCGGCCCCTCGGGTCACCTGCATGTAAATCAGACCCTCGCCCAAAGTGTTGCGGCTGACCAATTCGCGGTGGATCGCCAGCAGATCATCCTCGCTGGCCGGGGCGGGGATCTCCAACTCCGACAGCGACCGGGCCAGGCGCACGCAATGGCCGGGCCAATCAATCAGTTTGCCCCCGATCACAGAGGTGACCTCATAGACCGCATCTGCCATCAAAAACCCCCGATCAAAGATCGAGATTTTGGCGTCTTCCTCGGCCACGTAGGTGCCGTTTACATAAACCGTTCTGCTCATACTGCTATCCCCATAATGTGCGCTGCGCCGGATGCGCATTGGTTGCGGTAAAGGCGATGGCTGGGCTGCGATCCTCGGCCAGCAAAAGGGGCGCGTCCAGATCCACCAGATCCACCCCTTGCGCGACCAAAACCGCAGGCGCAATCCCAAGGGACGAGCCGACCATGCAGCCCACCATCACCTGAAAGCCCATCTGGCGCGCGGCTTCGCGCAGCGCCACAGCCTCCGTCAGCCCGCCGGTTTTGTCGAGCTTGATGTTGACCATATCGTATTTGCCCACAAGCCCAGGCAGAGAGGCGCGGTCATGACAAGCCTCGTCCGCGCAAACCGGCAGGGGCCTAGCAATTTCTGCCAACATGTCATCCTGGCCCGCGGGCAAGGGCTGTTCGACCATCTCCACCCCAAGATCTAACAGATGCGGGGCAAGCTCGGCATAAATCTCAGGTGTCCAGCCTTCGTTTGCGTCCAGGATCAGCCGGGCCTTGGGCGCGCCTACGCGCACCGCCTCCAGCCGGGACATATCATCCGGACCACCCAATTTGATCTTAAGCAAGGGTTTGTCTTGGTGCCGGGCGGCAGCGGCCCGCATCGCCTCGGGCGTATCAAGGGACAGGGTGAACGCGCTGGTCACCGGCGCAGGGACGGGCAAGTCCAACAGCGCGTGTACCGCACGCCCTGTTCGCTTGGCCTGCAGATCCCACAGCGCGCAATCCACGGCATTGCGGGCCGCCCCCGCAGGCAGCGCGTCTTGCAGGTCTGCACGCGAGATATCACCGGGCAAACCGTCAATTTGCGCGCGCACACTTTCCAACGTCTCGCCATAACGCGCATAAGGCAGGCACTCGCCGTGGCCAAGGGTCCCTTCGCGCTGCACCTCTACCGCCACCACCTCGGCGTGGGTGCGGGTGCCGCGCGAAATGGTGAACGGCTCATAGAGGGCAAAGCGATCGACGCGCGAGGTGATCGAGGCCGGGTGGCTCACAACGCGTCCACCAACCGCGCGGCCCCTTGGCGGAACGGATCCACGGTGGGCAGGCCCATCCGCGCCTCGACCCCGTCGAGGTATTCAAGCGCCGCCTCTTCGTGCAGGGCCGCTGTGTTGACCGAAATCCCAGTGACTTGCGCCGCTGGGTTGACCATGCGCGCCATTTGCAAGCCCAAATCGCGCAACGCCTCTAGACTGGGCAGCTTATAGTCGGGCAAGCCGCGCATGTGCGGGCGCGTCGGTTCGTGACACAGGATAAGCGCGTCGGGCTGTCCCCCGTGGACCAGGGCCAGCGTCACGCCGGAATAGGACGCGTGAAACAGGCTGCCCTGCCCTTCGATCAGATCCCAATGATCCGGGTCGTTGTCCGGTGTCAGCGCCTCGATAGAGCCGGCCATGAAATCCGCGATGACCGCATCCAAGGGCACGCCACCGCCGGTGATCAAAATACCGGTCTGACCGGTGGCCCGGAACGTGGCTTTCATGCCGCGCGCGATCATCTCGCGCTCCATCGCCATGGCGGTGTACATCTTGCCGACCGAGCAGTCGGTGCCGATGGCCAGGCAGCGCTTGCCCTGGCGCCGAACGCCCGAGGCGATGGGATACGCCTCGCCCGGGATCCGAACGTCGTGCAATTGGCGCCCATGGGCCTGGGCTGCAGCCACTAGGCGCGGCACTTCGGACAACAGATTGTGCAGGCCCGAGGCCACATCCATGCCCGCGGCGAGCGCCTGTTCAAGCACCTCGATCCATTTATCAGAGAAATAGCCGCCGCGGTTTGCAACCCCAACCACCAGGGTTTTTACCCCCGCCTCCGCCGCTTGGGCGATGGTCATATCAGCCAGGCCCATATCAGCCTTGCACCCGTCCATCCGAAACTGCCCAAGGGCCGCATCGGGGCGCCAATCCTTGATCCCTTGCGCGACCTTGGCGGACAGGGGATCCGGTGCATCCCCCAAAAACAAAAGGTATGGCATCTGTATCATGGGACCTCCGCACGGCGTCTTTGCTCGGGCCAACGGGCCCCTCGCTGCGCATCTAACCCCCATCCACGGGCATCGCCTAGGGGCAAAGCGACACGGCGGCGCCTGCGCGCGCCGCTTGCAGCCGGCCGTGTCGCCCATCGGAAACAGTTTATCAATGGTCGCTGGACGCATGCCCCCTAGTTCTAGGGGCTGTGGACACGCGACAAAAGGAACGGGCGGATGGGCGAATTGGTCGATGGGGTATGGCACAAACAGCCGGTCGCCAAAGGCACCGGCGCGTTTGAGCGCAAGGCCTCCAGCTTTCGCAACTGGATCACCCCGGACGGCGCGCCCGGCCCCTCCGGCACAGGGGGGTTCGCCGCGCAAAGCGGGCGCTATCACCTGTATATCTCCTATGCCTGTCCTTGGGCGCACCGGGCCATGTTGCTGCGCGGTTTGCGGGGCCTTGCCGCGCATATCAGTTTCGACGTGGTCCATCCGTTCATGGGCGACCTGGGCTGGCATTTCGGCACGGACTTCGACGGTGCAACGGGCGACAGCCTGTATGGCGCTGCATCGTTGAGCGAGATCTATGTGCGCGCTGAGTCAAAGGCCACCACACGGGTGACCGTTCCGGTGCTGTGGGACAAGCAGACCGAACAGATCGTCTCAAACGAGAGTGCCGAGATCATTTTGATGCTGGACCAAGCCTTCAACGGCCTCACCGGCAACACCGAAACCATCCGTCCAAAGGGCATGGGCGACGCGCTGAACGCTGTGAACGCACGCATCTATGACACCCTTAACAACGGTGTTTACCGCGCAGGCTTTGCGGGCAATCAAGACGCCTATTCCAGCGCGGTGGACGAGGTCTTCGCCACGCTGGAATGGTTAGAGGCGCGGCTTGCCAAGACCCGCTATGTCATGGGCGAGGTTTTGACCGAAGCCGATTGGCGGCTGCTGCCCACGCTGCTGCGCTTCGATCCGGTCTATGTGGGCCATTTCAAATGCGACCGCGCGCGTTTGATGGATTACCCCAGTTTGTGGGGGTACACCCGCGAGCTTTATGGGACTGAGGCGGTCCAAACCACCACGCGCTTTGACCACATCCGTTACCATTACTACACCAGTCACGAGACCCTTAACCCAAAGCGCATCGTCTCTACCGGGCCTGCCATAGACTGGCACGCACCCCATGGCCGCGGCGGATGACGCCTAGGCGATATCCGCCAGAGAGGAGGGTGTGCCCTCGCGCTCGCGCCTCTGGATATGCTCCAAATAGGCGGCCAGGTCATCCGGGCGAACGGGCGAGCGCAGCACCGCCCGGGCATTGGGGATCAGATCAAAAACATCCGACTCGGTGAAAAAGCCGGACTTGGTGACCGCGATAATGGCGATCTTTGGGTTGCGATAGGCCGCGATATCCGCAAGGCCAAGGCTGCCCGGCGTGTCCAAGGGGTCCAAAGCCATGGCCGAAAATTCGGTTGTGGCCAACGCCTCCTCGGCCTCAGCCACAGTTGTTGCCAACACAACATCCAACCCACGACGCTGTAGAAACCTACACCACACGCCGCCCAGATCCGGATTTGTTTGCACCAGCAAGATGGTCATTCGCTACCCTGAATTTGATTAAAAGTGTCGCCACCTAGCTGGGGCAGGATTAACAAAAGGTTAACCACCCAGCAACGCTGAGCGGGATACCGCCTTCTGACTATACAACTATACTTTTGCCGCTTGGCCGGACGCCGAGTTCCAACGGAATGCGCGCAAATTTCTGTGCGGTTAGGGCTTTATCAAGACTGTGTGCCTAGTGACGATCCAAAATGCGTCAGGAGGAATAGGTGACCCAAGTAGATCGCAACGAGACGGCGCTTGACCTGGCCGATTCCGCAATCGGTATGGCGCGGCGACACAAACTGCCGACGACCCCCCATGTGTTCGAGGTTTTCTTTACCCATTTCGAGGGTGAAAACGCGTCCGTCGTCAAAGAGGTCCAAGCCCTTATGGACAATGACGGAATGTCGGAGGCTCAGATCCTCGACATACATGAACGTCATCTCAGTCAGGGCAGTGACCCGTTGACCCTGACAGATGTCGAAGAAAAGCTCAGTGTCGAGATCGCAAAGGTGTTCACCAATATCAGCGAAGGCATGGCCTCGAACTCGACGCTGACGGGTAAACTGAAAGATGGGATACGCGACCTGTCGCAAAGCAAATCGAAAGAAGAGCTGCGTGACATCGCGCGCCATCTGGTCAAGTCCAACCAAGCCGCCCTCAGCGCGAGCGTCGATTTGAACGGTCGGTTGGAGGCCAGTCGCGCCCAGATCGAAGCGATGCGCGACGAGTTGGAACAGTTGCGCGAAAATGCACTGACCGATCATCTGACGGGCGTGCTGAACCGGCGCGCCTTTGACGAGTTGATCGTCAAAGAAATGTCCAATGCGGGCACCAAACCCCTGTCGCTGGTCATCATCGACATCGACCATTTCAAATCGATCAACGACACCTGGGGCCACAACACAGGCGACAATGTGTTGCGCAGGCTCGGTCAATTGCTGCGCGATAACACCAAGGGCAAGGACAAGGCGGCCCGCCTGGGCGGGGAAGAGTTCGCCATCATCCTGCCATCCACCGATATCAATGGCGCGCACACAGTGTCCGAACACATCCGCACCAATTTTGAAGGTTTGGAGTTTATCCACACGGAAAGCGGAAAGCACATGAGCCCGATTACTCTGTCCGCAGGGATCGCCACCATGATCCCGGGCGAGCCTGTTGAGGCGCTTTACGAGCGCGCGGACAAGGTGCTCTATGAGGCCAAGACCAGTGGGCGCAATCGCACCTGCATCGCGGCCTAAGCCGCGCAAGCGCTGGTGACCCCCTGTTACATAGATCCAGACCTGTTGACCCACGGATAGGGGCTGACCATTCCCATTTTGCTGCCTATGCTCGGCCCACACGCAAAACAGGGAGTGGCACATGACCGGCGTCGTTATTCTGGATGGGGCCCGCACGGCCATAGGAACCTTCGGCGGCAGCCTTGCTGGCATCACTCCGATAGCCCTCGCCACAACCGCGACCAAGGCAGCGTTGGAGCGTGCAGACGTTCCCGGCGACAACATCGGAACGGTCGCGTTTGGTCACGTCATCAACACCGAACCTCGGGATATGTACCTGTCGCGCGCCGCCGCCATCGAGGCCGG
>JBCBNR010000173.1:0-6665 GCA_039821665.1 Pseudomonadota bacterium | reverse complement strand
TCCCAAGGCCAGAATTGCGGATTGCCTTGTCCACCGCGTTCACCAACTGTTTGTCCCAGACATTGACCACGACCATGCGCGGCTCGGGCACGTTGATGGTGGCGCATTGGTTCAACGGCATAGAGGCCCCGTAAGCATCCACCGTTACCGGATCGAGCATGGAGGCAGACGCACGCCCCGTGCGCAGGGACGCGAATTCGCCGCGCAGCGCATTCAGCGCCCCACCCATGCGCTTTTCAAGCGCATCCATATCAATCTCACCCTCTGACATCATCCCTCCGATTGCGGTTGTGCCCGCTTTTAGCCTTATGCCTCAACAATGGTAAACGTTCCCTCGCCACAGACCACACCTGCCAAGCCTTGCGGCGCGTTGAGCGAGAACACGATAATCGGAAGGCGATTGTCCCGGGCCAGCGCAATGGCTGACGCATCCATCACCTTCAGGTTCTTGGCCAAAACCTCATCATAGGTGACGCGCTCGTAAAACGTGGCGTCGGGGTTGGTCTTGGGATCAGCATCATAGATGCCGTCCACTTGGGTGCCTTTGAAGATCGCCTCGCACGACATCTCGGATGCGCGCAACGTGGCCGCTGTGTCGGTGGTGAAGTACGGGTTGCCGGTGCCCGCTGCAAAGATACAGACCCGCCCCTTTTCCAGGTGGCGCACGGCGCGGCGGCGGATATAGGGCTCGCACACCTGATCCATAGGAATGGCGGAGATGACGCGGGTAAACACCCCCAAGGCCTCAAGCGCCGATTGCATGGCCAGCGCATTCATCACCGTGGCCAACATGCCCATATAATCTGCAGTTGTCCGCTCCATCCCTTGGGCGGAGCCTTGGAGCCCACGAAAGATGTTTCCCCCGCCGATCACCAAACAAATCTCGACGCCAAGCCTGTGTAAGGCCTTGATTTCACCCGCCACCCGCTCGACCGTCGGGGGGTGAAGACCGAAGCCCTGATCGCCCATCAGCGCCTCGCCAGAAATTTTCAACAGGACACGTTTATACTTGGATGTTCGTTGCGCGCTGCTGCCGTCATCCATAGCCTGTCTGCCTTTTTGGTCGTGTTGCGGTGCAAATTGTCTGAATTTTGAGCATGGTTCAATGGGAAATCCAGCCCCCCCGGCGCCCCTAACGCGCGATATAGCGGTCCGGCCTATGGTTCACGGTCAGGATGATGTTCAGGACAATAGCTCCCAAAAGCGACAGAGCCACCGTCATAGGGGGCATCCAAATCAGCGCAAGCGCAAAGAGCACCACGTCAAACGCCAGCAAGGTCAGCCCGGCGCGTGTGCCGAACCGCTCTTGCAGCGCGATGGCCAGGATGCCGACCCCACCCAAGGTCGCCCGGTGGCGAAACATGCCCAGCAAGCCAAAGCCCAAAAGCACGCCCGCCAGGACCGCGCCATAAAAGGGGTCGATGAAAGAAAACCCGTAAAAGCGCGCCTGCAGGTCCACAGCCACCGACAAAAGGCTGACAGATGCAAAGGTTTTCAGCGTAAAGCCCCATCCCATTTGCACCAGGGCCAGGATGTAAAACGGCAGGTTGAGCAGGAAAAAGCCCAAGCCCACGCTGACCCCTGTTGCGTGGTGCAGGATCAATGCGGCCCCAGCAATGCCTGAGGTCATCAGTCTGATCTCGGCCAAGATCGCCACGGCCAGAGCCACCACCACCAGGCTGATCACAATGCCTTGCACATCTTCGTATGGGGCGTGGTGATCGGCCCGCGCAGACCAATCGCCAAACCAGGATGGGCGCAGCAGGGTGCGAGGGCGTGCCATGCCCAGGGCTATGGGCGCTGCGGCGCCGTCGCTCAAGGGCTTTGGTCGGTCCGGGACGGGCCATCTTGCCCAAATGCCCCATTGTTGGGCAGGGACAGTGGCACAGCCCAAGGCTTCAGCACTGCCCCCATAGACACTTTACTGGTAGATCTTGGGCACACCCAATTGATCGTGGATCTGGTTCACAGAGGCAGGTTGCAGCCCCATGGCCGAGGCCAGGTCATGGAGGTATTGCGCCTCGGCATTGTTGTCCAAATCAATGGCCAGGACCGACATGGCATAGACCTGAGGCTCCAATCCGTTTGGCACCGCTTGGGCCAGTCCTTGGACATCCATAGGTGCCTCCATCTCGCGGCTGACGAACATCCGCTCCTCGTCCGAGACATCGCCCAGGTGATCCAGCAATTTGGATTGCTCGGCCTGGTCGATTTGCCCGTCCGACTTCGCCGCTTGGATCATCGCTTTGAGCATCAGGCCTGCGGCCACGTCTTGTTCGGGCGTGGGCTGCACCTCAGGCTCGCCGCCCTGCGCAAAGGCTTGGTTCAACACATCGCCAAACGCCCCGCCGGACGACGAGGCCGCAGCCGCACCCCCGCCGGCAGCAGCAGCCAGCCCACCTAAAAGGCCGCCAAGCCCCCCGCCAGAGCCGCCCTGACCGCCGCCAAGGCCCTGCAACAAGCCGCCCAAGCCGCCGCCGCTGCCGCCAGCGCCGCCCCCTTGCAGGCCGCCCAACAATTGGTCCAATCCGCCGCCCTGTTGGCCGCCGCCGCCTTGCAGGCCTTCTAACAGACCGCCCAAACCGCCGCCTTGTTGGCCGCCGCCGCCCAGAAGCGAGCCCATCATGCCCTCTAGGCCGGCGCCTCCTGCTTGGGCTTGGGGTTGAGCGCCAGCGCCGCCCCCCAGAAGGCCGCCAAGCCCCCCGCCTGCGCCGCTGCCAGAGCCGCCTTTCATCATCGCGCTGGCGCCTTTTGCCACCGCGATCCCGATCGCCACTTTGGCCAGGGTCCCCATCATGCTCATGGTGCAGGTCCTTTCATGATTCCCACGTGTCGGGCCCATCATGGCCGATTTTTGCATGATTTAGACTGGGAAAATCGTGCCGGGCCGCGCCTTCGGCGTGCTCCACGCGCGTTCGGCCCATAAAAAACCCCGCGCCACCGGTCCGGTGGCGCGGGGGTAAACTCGCTTAGTTAAAGAAGAAGGCCGGTTTTAACCGCCCATGGTTTTCGCAACCTCTGCTGCGAAATCCTCTTCCTCTTTCTCGATACCTTCGCCCACGGCAAGACGGGCAAAACCGGTCACTTCGACGCCCGCCTCTTTGGCGGCCTCGGCCACGGTCACATCCGGGTTGATGACGAATTTCTGGTTCACGAGGGTCACTTCCTCAAAATACTTCTTCATCCGACCGATGATCATCTTCTCGATCACCGCGTCAGGCTTGCCGCTTTCGCGGGCCTGATCGGTCAGAACCTGCTTTTCACGCTCCACCAGCGTCGGATCGAGATCCGCCTCCCCCAAAGAGGCCGGGTTGGTGGCGGCCACATGCATTGCGACCTGTTTGCCAAAGCCCGTGTCAGCCCCGTTCAGGGCGACCAGAACCCCGATGCCCCCCATGCCTTCGGCGGCGGCGTTGTGCACATAGGCTGCGACGGACGCACCCTCCACCCGGGTCAGACGGCGCACGGACATGTTCTCGCCGATGGTGGCGACCTTGTCGGTCACGGTGTCGGCGACGGATTTGCCGTCGATCTCGGCGGCCAGCAGCTCGTCGAGGGTCTGGCAACCAAGTGCTGCCTTGGTGATGGATGCGACCATCGCCTGAAACTCGGCGTTCTTAGCCACGAAATCGGTCTCTGAGTTCACCTCGACGGCAACGCCGACGCCACCCTCAACGGCCACGCCGACCAAACCCTCGGCCGCGGTGCGGCCCGACTTTTTAGCGGCCTTTGCCAGGCCTTTTGTGCGCAGCCAGTCAATGGCCGCTTCCATGTCGCCGCCGGTCTCGGTCAAGGCTTTCTTGGCATCCATCATGCCCGCGCCGGACGCGTCGCGAAGTTCTTTGACCATGCTTGCAGTGATGCTCATCACTCATCTCCTAAAGAGGTATGGGGTCCAAAAGAGGTCTTGGCGGCGCAGGCGCGCGCCGCCGGATCGGTATCTTGCCTGTCGCATGGCGCTTTAGGACAAAGCTGCGACAGATCTGCGACAGGGTTATTCGGCCTTGGGGGCCTCTTCGGCTGCAGGTTCGGCTGCAGGCTCGGCGGCCACGGCGTCTTCAACCGGGGGCTCTACCGCTGCACCGGGGTCTTCGCCCAGATCCTCTTGCAAACCCTCTTCCAGCTCGCCCAGGTCGATGCCTTCGGACCCAAGCTGGCTGGCCATACCGTCAAGTGCCGCACGGGCCACCAGATCGCAATACAGCGAGATGGCTCGCGCCGCATCATCATTGCCCGGAATGGGGTAATCAATGCCCGCAGGGTTGGAGTTGGTGTCGAGCACCGCAATCACCGGAATGCCCAGCTTGTTGGCCTCGGCCACGGCCAGCGCTTCTTTGTTGGTGTCGATCACGAAGATCAGGTCGGGAACGCCGCCCATGTCGCGGATACCACCCAAGCTGGCCTGCAGCTTGGTCTGGTCCCGTTCAAGGCCCAAACGCTCTTTCTTGGTCAGGCCCTCGGCCCCGCCTTCCATCTGCTCGTCGATGGTCTTCAGGCGGCTGATCGAGGCCGACACGGTTTTCCAGTTGGTCAGCGTGCCGCCCAGCCACCGGTGGTTCATGTAATACTGCGCGGATTTCTCCGCCGCGTCCGCCACGGCCCGCTGGGCCTGGCGCTTGGTGCCCACAAAAAGAACCCGACCTCCCTTGGCCACGGTCTCGCGCACCACGTTCAGGGCCGCATCGAGAAGGGGCACGGTTTGTGTCAGGTCCAGGATGTGAATGCCGTTCCGGTCCCCATAGATGAACTCGCCCATACGGGGGTTCCAACGGTGGGTCTGGTGGCCGAAGTGCACGCCTGCTTCGAGAAGCTGGCGCAAAGTAAATTCTGGCAGAGCCATCTGCGCGTTCCTTTCCGGTTTCGCCTCAGCGGGGAGAAGGGCCTCGGCCCAACCGGGGGACGCTGCGGGGATGTCTCCCCCGAACGCCCAAACCCCGCTTGTGGATTTCGTTGCCGCCGCTTAGACCATCCGCCCCCCGCTTGCAAGGGGGCCGTGCTTTGCATTAGGCACGGCCAGGGTGTGCCCGCGTCGGGGCGCTGTTGCAAAAGGGTAAAGAGGTGCCCCATCACCAGGTGCTTTGCGTGGGTTCGGCCTGTTGGGACATTGTGGCCCGGACAGTGCACCCCATGGCCCCCGGCTACGACAATCCGGGCCGTATCGCGCGCCAGTTGGGCGGGGTTGCCCTGAACATCGCCTGCGCCTTGGCGGCCCGCGGACAAAGTGCGGCCCTGTTGGCCCATGTGGGCAATGACAGCGCGGGCGAGGATCTGCTGCGCGAAGCGACAGCGCTGGGTGTCGATTGCGCCCATGTGATGCGCAGCACAACCCCCACGGATACCTATTTGGCCATCGAGGACGGGTCTGGCGGGCTTTTTGGCGCCATTGCCGATTGCGCCGGGTTGGAGGCGATGGCAAGCGACGTGCTCGCCCCATTGCGCAACGGACAGTTGGCAGGCAAAGGCGCGCCCTGGCGCGGTCATATGGTGGTGGATGGCAACTTGCCCCAGCCGGTGTTGGAGGAGCTTGCAAGCTCGATGGAGCTGCGCTTTGCCCAGGTCGCCTTTGTGCCCGCCTCGCCCGGAAAAGCCACGCGCCTGCGCGATGTGGTCAAGCGTTTCGGGCGCACGATTTACGTCAACCGCATCGAGGCCGAGTTGATTTGCGGCTATCCCTTCAAGGACGCAACCGCCGCTGCGAAGGGCCTGCACCGGTTGGGTGGCGGCAAAGCGGTGGTCACCGACGGGGCCACAGATGCAGTGCAGATCGACGCAAACGGCCTGGCGCGGATTGAACATGAGGGGATCGAAGGCGGCAGCGTCACAGGTGCGGGTGATGCCTTTCTTGCAGCCCATATCGCGGCCGAGATTGCCGGGGCTGATGCCCATCAAGCCTTGGCCGAAGCCTCCACCGCCGCGTCCCACCATATTCGAAGGAGCCTGCCCTGACACTGCCTCTGACCTACAGCGCGCCGGTGGCTTTGGCCAAACGGACAGGTGCGCCGATCGTGGCGCTGGAAAGCACCATCATCACCCATGGCATGCCCTACCCGCAAAACCTTGAGACCGCTCGCATGGTGGAAGACGAGGTGCGCGACTGCGGCGCTGTCCCGGCCACCATCGCAGTCTTGGACGGCACCCTACATATCGGGTTGGAGGATGATGCGCTGCGCGCGCTTGCCACAGCGAAGGACGTGGCTAAACTGTCCCGCGCGGACCTTGCACTGTGCCTGGCGCGCGGTGGCACCGGTGCGACCACCGTTGCGGCCACGATGATCGCGGCCCATCTGGGCGGCATCGCCACCTTTGCCACCGGCGGCATTGGCGGGGTGCATCGCGGGGCCGAGGCAAGTTTCGACATCTCTGCCGATCTGCAAGAGCTGGCACACACCCCCGTCACGGTGGTGGCCGCCGGCGCAAAGGCGATCTTGGACTTGCCCAAAACCTTAGAAGTATTGGAAACCCTTGGCGTGCCCGTCATCGCCTTTGGTCAAGACGCCCTGCCCGCCTTTTGGTCGCGCAACAGCGGTCTGCCCGCGCCCCAGCGCCTGGACACGGCCTTGGAGATTGCCCACGCCTTTGCCATGCGCCGCGCGCTCGGTCTGCCAGGTGGCCAGCTTATCGCCAATCCGATCCCGGTGGAGGCGGAGATCCCCGCCGCCACCCTG
>JBCBNR010000172.1:0-6669 GCA_039821665.1 Pseudomonadota bacterium | reverse complement strand
CGCCTATACCTCACCCCATCTCGCCCGGTTTCACGAGCGTATCCGGATCAGCGGTGCGTTGATCGAAGAACCCGCCTTGGCGGATGTCCTGGCGGAGTGTGAAGAGGTCAATGGCGGTGCGCCGATCACCTATTTCGAGATTACGACCGCCGCGGCGTTCCTGGCGTTTTCCCGAGCCCAGGCCGATTACACGTTGTTGGAGGTGGGGCTTGGTGGACGGGTGGACGCCACCAATGTGATCGACGCCCCTGCCTTGTGCGTGATCACCCCAATCTCGTTGGATCATCAGGCCTTCCTGGGCGACACCGTGGCGGAAATCGCCGCCGAGAAGGCGGGCATCCTAAAGCGAGACGTGACCTGCGTGGTGACCGAGCAAACCGATGCGGCCATGGCGGTGATCGAGGCCCGGGCAAACGCGGTCGGCGCACCCCTTTTGATCCAAAACCGCGATTGGCAAGCCTGGGAGGAGCGGGGGCGTCTGGTCTATCAAGATGCCTTTGGCCTGGGAGATCTGCCCTTGCCCAACTTGATCGGCGCCCATCAGATTACCAATGCAGGTGCGGCCCTGTGTAGCTTGCGCCAGCTGGGTCGCGGGAACATGGATGCTGCTGTTACCCAGGCCCATTGGCCTGCCCGACTGCAGCGCCTGCGCGAGGGGCCGCTGGTGGACCAGGCCGGCACGGTGGAGCTGTGGTTGGACGGTGGTCACAACCCAGCCGCCGCCAAGGCCTTGGCCGAAGCGCTTGGCCGTTTGCCTGCACGGCCCACCCGCATGGTCGCGGGGTTGCTGAAAACCAAGGATGCCCGCGGCTATTTCTCGGGGCTCGGTGCGGCGGTGGAGCGGGTCGAGGCGGTATCGATCCCAGGCGAAAGTGCCACCTTCACCGCCCAAGAAACCACGGATGCCGCGCGCGCCGCTGGCCTGAGGGCTGCCCCGCATGCGGGGCTAGAGGAAGCCCTGGCCGCCGCCTTGGCCGATGGCCTTGCGGGGCGCGTGATCATCGCAGGCTCGCTTTATCTGGCCGGGGCCGTGTTGCGCGATCATGGCTGAAAGGCAAGAAGGCCCCGGCGTGCCGGGACCTTCTTGTGATTGGGGGGCTGTGTAGACCTTCACGATACGCCGCAGGAAGATTCGCACAAACCAAACCCGCCTGCGCCACGATCTCTCGGCAGTAAACCGCCGGTATCACAGCTAAAATCTGCAGGTTTGTCCCTTAGATCTCGCCTTCGATCCAGGACTGCAGCGCCGCTTTCGGGGCAGCACCGGTTTTGTTCGACACCACTTGGCCATCCTTGAACAGGAACAGCGCAGGGATGCCGCGCACGCCCAGTTGTGACGGCGACGAGGGGTTCTCGTCCACGTTGACCTTGGCGATCTTGACCTTGCCGTCCAGCTCGTCCGACAGTTCTTCCAGTGCCGGGCCGATCTGTTTGCAGGGCCCACACCATTCGGCCCAGAAATCGACCACGACCGGAATGTCGGAGTTCACCACCTCGGCCTCGAAGGTGCTGTCGGTTACGGTAACGGTTGCCATCTAGGGCTCCTTTGTCTCAGACGATGCAAAAGCAATTCAGCTGAGCGAACCTAGGAAGGTGGGGGCGAAGGGTCAATCTCTGGGCGCCTTTTCTTTGGCGGCGCGGTGTAACGCTTGCGTCACAAGGTCGTGGGGGATGGGCATCAACCGCCCCGTGCGGGTCCACAGAACGCTTAGGGCGATATCGTGGTTTGGGTAGACCAGGCGCAGCGCCGCCCCATAGGCGCCAAGTTGGCGCAAAATCGCCTCGGGCGTCTGATCGGCGCTGTCGGGCACCACGCGGTTCGACTTGAAATCCACCACCTCTACCTTTGTGCCCTGCACCACAAGCCGATCGATGGTGCCTTCGATGCGCGCACCGTTCAGCTCGGGCAGCACCGCAGAGATCGCGACCTCTGCCAGCGCCTCTGGACCAAACAGCGTGCCGAGATCCGCGCGGCCCAGCAGGGGCGAGACCTCTCCCAACAGATCGTCGAGCAGCGCGTCATCGGGCGAGATGTCAGCCAACAAACCGCGCGCCACCTGTCTGTATTGGGCTGGGTCATGACGGGGCAGATGTTCCAACAGCAGGTGAATTTGCGTGCCGCGCGCGCGCAGATCCTCGGCCGTGTCCTCTGCCAGGGACCCTGCAAGCGAATGGGCCCCGTCAAGCTGAGACGGGGCGAGGACCGTCTCGCGCGGGGGCGCTTCGACCTCGGTTAAGGCCCAATCGGGCAAAGGCGCGCACTCGGGCGCGATCTCGTCCACCGTCGAGACCGCCTCGCCCCCCAGCGCCACGCCGTAGCGCAAGGTGCCGTCCGGCTCTTCCACCGTTTCCAGGCGTTCAAGCCCTTGGGACACCGCATGGTACCAACTGCCCTCGCCCCGCTCTGCCTCTTTGCCAGCGCCACAGACAATAAGCACCTGTTCGGCCCGGGTCATGGCCACATACAGCAGCCGCCACTTCTCTGCTGCTTGGGCCTCGCGGGCGGTTGCATGCTCGGCCTGCCAAGCCACAGGGTGAGTGTTTGCAGGGCCTGGCCAAAGGGGATGCGGTCCCCATTGACCCAAAGGCTGGGTGTTTTTGAGCGATTGTTTGGCCGTGTCGGGCAGGATCACAATCGGGGCCTCCAGACCCTTGGCCCCATGCACCGTCATCACCCGCACCTGGTCCAGATCCTTTGCAAACTCCCGTTTGACCTCCACCTCTTGGGCCGCGAACCATTCCAGAAAACCGGTGAGGCTCGGGGCCTCCACCTGTTCGTAGGCCAGCGCGCTTTCCAGCAGCGCATCGATCGCATCCTCGGCCTCGACACCCAGCCGCCCGGTCAGCGCTTCGCGCCCGCCATGGCGGGTCAGCGCCCGAGCCACCAACTCGAACGGGCGCAGGAAATCGGCTGAATTGCGCAGGTCTTTGAGCATCGACACCACCTGCTTGTGGGTGTCTTTGGCCTCTTCCAACCGCCGCCAAAGCGGCACCAAACGGGCGCTGTCCTTAAGCTTGGGGCGGCCATGGGCCAGCGCGAAGAGTGCGTCTTCGCTCAGCCCCCCCAGTGGCGAGCGCAGAACCTCGGCCAGAGCCAAATCATCCGTGGGCGTAGCCAGAAACCGCAGCAGCGACAGGATGTCTTTGACCGCCAACTCCTCGGTCAATTTCAGGCGGTCCGTACCGGCCACGGGCACGCCTGCCTCTTCCAACGCGCGCAGAACCGCGTTGAACACCGGCCCGCGCTTTTGCACCAGGATCATCACATCGCCCGCACGAATGGGTCGGGACTGGCCGGGCAGGGATTGGCCCGTGTGCAGCCAATCGGTCACGGTGGCGGCGATCTCGCGCGCCAGACGCTCTTGAACCCGGTCGGACCAACCCTGGTCCACAAGTTCGTGCCAGGGGGCGGCTTTCTCGGCCGGTGTGGCCTCCGAGAACGGCCACACGTGCACGGACCCAGGCAAGTTGGTCTTGAACGCAACATGCTGCGACGGCTCGGCCACGGCCATCAGATCCGGCGTTGAAAAGACCGCGTCCACGGCCTCCAACACCGGCGCGGCCGAGCGGAAAGAATAGAGAAGCGCACAATCCTGAAGCGGTGCCTCCAGCGGCTCAAGCGCGGCTTTGAACCGGGCACGCATGGTGCCGAACGCCTCGGGCTCGGCACCTTGAAACGAATAGATCGACTGCTTTTCGTCCCCCACAACAAACACCGTGCGCGCGCGGGTCTGCGCGCCATCGCCGGCGAAGAATTCGTCTGTAAGGGCCTGGATCACCTGCCATTGGGTGGGAGACGTGTCTTGCGCCTCGTCCACCAAAATATGCTCCACCCCGCCATCCAGCTTGTAAAGGACCCACGCTGCCGCCGCGCCATCACACAGCAACGCCCGCACCCGGGCGATCAGGTCGTCATAGTCAAGCCGCCCAATCTGGGCCTTGCGCTGGGCGTAGCGCGCCAAAAAGCGCTGGGCAAAGGCGTGCAGAACCCGGCTGCGCGTCACCAAGCGTTCGGCCCGACGCGCGTCCTCAACACGCTCAAGACGGGGGGTCAGGGCTGCGACCAGCCCGTCGGCATCCGGGACCGCCTGGCGCAGCGCTTTGTTCAAGAGGCGCGTGTTGGCGTGGCCGTCCCTTGTAAGATAGTTGGGGAGCAACGCCTCCAGCACCCGGGCCGCCTCCCCCTCGCCCGAGAGGGCCGCTGCCAGCGCTGCCCCGCGCCGTTGTTGGGCCGCGGTGGCGTTGGCCAAACAGGCTTGCGCAAGCGCGCGCCATCCGGGGGCCTCTTGCGCTGCGCGCAATTCGGCCAAGGCACCTGGCGGGTCATACCCGCCCGGATGGCCCAAAGCTGCGCGCAAACCGCCCTCGTCAAACGGGGCGGCGAACGCTTCGGCCTGGGACAGCACGGCCGCGATCAACCCTTGCAAGCCCGCGCTGTCCACCTCGGCGGCCAGGGCGCTGAGCACGCCATCCGCCTCGTCCTCGGCCAGGTCTTCCAAACATTGGCGGCGCACCTGTTCCGCTTGGCGGTCTTCGAGCACCTCGAACTGGGGCGAGACCCCTGCCTCCACCGGGAAGCGCCGCAGGATTTGGTCGCAAAAGCTGTGAATGGTCTGGATTTTCAGCCCACCCGGGGCTTCCAAGGCCCGGGCAAAGAGCCTGCGCGCTGGGCCCAGATCGGCGCGTTCAGCTGCCTGCGCTTCGCCCAACTCGACCAGGGCCGCGCGCAGCCGTGCGTCGTCAAGCATGGCCCACGCCCCTAACCGCTCGAACAGGCGGTTCTGCATCTCTGCCGCCGCGGCCTTGGTGTATGTCAGGCACAAAATGCGCTGGGGTTCGACCTGTTGCAGCAGCAGCCGCGCCACCCTGTCGGTCAGCACCCGCGTCTTGCCAGAGCCTGCATTGGCGCTGACCCAGGACGAGCGGTCGGGCGTGGCCGCCGCAATCTGGGCCCGTGTGGCGTCATTGGGCGGGGTCGGGGCAAAGGCGCGTGCCATCAGTCCCCATCCTCCCACTCGCCCAGGCGCGACAGGTGATCATAGGTGTGATCCACCACCTGGCCCGGGCGCAGCCGCGCGGTCATGGGCCAGGCAGGGTTCAACACTTGCGCAATCAAATTTTCCACTTTCGGCCAATCCTCCGCCAGGTCCAGCGGCACCTCCCGAATTTTGCCCTCCGGCTTTAACCCGATGATTTGGGCATAGCCGGTGGTCGCCGCAGGCGCGCCCGAAAAGCCGCCCACAGCGGCGATCCCAGCCTCCAGCAGAATTTGGATCGACGAGGTTCTAAGGGCCTCGTCGCTGGGCGGATCCCCCGATTTGTAGTCGTAAAGCGCCAGCTGCCCGTCAGGCATGCGGTCGATGCGGTCTGCTGTGGCGCTAAGGGTGAACCGGCCATCGGCCATCGCCCGCGTGCCCATCACTTCCAACACAAGTGGGGTGCCGAGGGCGCGCCGATCCGCCTCGCTTGCCAAAAAGGCAGGGCCCGCGCGGCTAAGCCTGCTGGTCCAAAACACTCGCTCGGCGCGCCAGGGCACCTGCTCGGCCAGGGTCTGGGCAACCGTCTGATCCCACAGCGCCAAGGCCTGATCCCCAGGGGGCAGGCCCGCCCTCGTCGCTTCGACAAAGCGTTGCAAAACCGTGTGAAACGCAGTGCCGCGCAAAAGCGCGTCCGCATCCCGGCTGAGCGGGTCGAGCGCGCGCAAGCCCAGCACATAGGCGGCATAGATGGCGTAAGGGTCGCGGATCAGCGCCTCGACCCTAGTGACCGACAGGCGCGCGGGCCGGGCCTCTGCCGGCGGGCAAGGCTGCGGACGGGTCGCACGCGGCGTTGCGCGGGGCGGGGCCAGGGCCTTGGCCATGGCCCCCAGTGTGGCCCCGCGCGCGCGCATCTGCGCCAGCGCATCGGTCCCGGTCTCTCCCAAGCCGCTGAGCAAATTGGTCAGCCGCATCAACCAACGCGAGGGCACCGTTGGCGCAGAGGCATCGCGAACAGCGCGGCTGAGCACCAGTTCCGACCCGGTGGTGCCTTGCTGGAAGTCATGGGCGGCAAGGCCCAATTGCCGCTCGGGCACCGTCAGGCCCAGGGCCGCGCGCATGCCCCGGCTCAGCCAAGGGTCCGGGTTGGGTTGGCGCGGCCATACATCCTCGTTCAAACCCGCAAGGATCATAACATCAGCACTTTCCATACGCGCCTCACGCGGGCCCAGAATGGCGAGGCTGGGATGGGCGTTGCTCGCCCGATCCGCCACCTCGGCACCGCCGAGCACCGCGCGCAGGATGTGGGGATAAAGCGCGCCCAGGCCCGGCGCGCGCCCCTCCAACGCGTCGCCCAAGCCATAGAACACATCCCGGCATCTGCGCCCCGCCGCTTGCTGCCACAGGGCCCCGCTGGGTGCCTCTTCTTGGTGCCCGCCGCCCCCATCAGGGCCGTGGGCGAGCTGTTGGGCCGCTTGCATATGTCGCTGCCAGCGGTCCTGTGCCCCCTCGTCCGGTGGGCCAGGGGTCAGGGCCCTGCGCAGCCACGCCAACCAAGCCTGATCGCCCGAACCCTCGATCCAGTCGGAGGGCAGCGCGTCCAAGGACAGGGTGGGCAGGCCTGCGCGCAGCACCCCATGCTCGAACCGCTCCACCCGTTTGAGATGGGCGCTACGCGAGCTGTCAGCATCTT
>JBCBNR010000171.1:0-6674 GCA_039821665.1 Pseudomonadota bacterium | reverse complement strand
GCGCGGCCCTTTGTTTTGCCACCACGCCCGGGCCCCGCGGCCCGGTTGTACCCTTGCCCAGGTATGTGGCCCCCCATTGATTTTCTCCAAATACTCCCGCGCAGCGCGCGGAATACGCCGTTGGCGCTGCGTATCTTGGTGGGAAGCGGCGATATGCGCTAAACATCTGCCAACCACAGCGCGCGCGGGGTCGAGTTGGCCTTGCGCTTATGGCCCAGTTAGGCACTGTGATCAGCGAAACGGAAACAGCCAGACCTTGTAATCGCTGACCAAAATATGCGCCTTTTCGATCTCTTCCTTGGTCATCTTTTTGACCACCTCTTCCAGGCTGATCGCGGCATCCGGATCGCCGCCGATGGCGCTGAGCGTGTACCACATGTAAGCGCGCACCAGGTCGGGGGCGGGCAGGCCGCGCCCGACCTCGTAATACCACCCGACGCCCGATTGCGCGCCCGGATGCCCCTTCATGGCCGAGCGCAAGTACCACTCGAACGCGCGCACATCGTCGCGCTCCACCCCCAGGCCAAGCGCATACATCACGCCGATCAACTCTTCCGCTTCCGCATTGCCCGACCGGGCCGCGGGCCACAGGGCGGCGCGCGCCGCTTCGAACTCGCCAGCCTCCATCAGGTCGCGCGCCTCTTCCAGCTCCGCCCAGGCAGGGGCAGCAATAAGACACAGAAAAAGAAGAAGACTGCGCATGTTGCCCTCCTTGGCATGGCCGCACTGTGCCTCAGCCTCGCAGGTGCCTCAAGCGCGCAAACACCGCGGCTCAGCGGTGGGGATTTCCATCCCTTCGACCCGGCCAAGGCCGAGATTGGGCGGCTGTTGTTCTACGATCCTATTTTGTCGGGCAACCGCAATATCTCGTGCGGGACCTGCCACCACCATGATCTGGGCACCGGCGACGGGTTGCCTTTGGGGGTGGGCGAAGGGGGCCGAGGCCTTGGCCCCAAACGCAACGCCGGAACAGGTGCTGAGCGGATCCGCAAACGGGTGCCGCGCAACGCACCACCTTTGTGGAACCTGGGCGCGCGCGAGATCCGCGCGCTGTTCCACGATGGCCGTCTGTCGGTCGCGGACACCTATGAAAACGGCTTCAACTCCCCGGCCGAGGAACGTCTGCCGGGCGGTCTGCCCAACATCCTGGCCGCCCAAGCGGTCCTGCCCCTGGTGGCCGAGTTTGAAATGGCGGGCCACTCCGAGGAAAACGAGGTTGGGGGTGCGCGAAACGATCGGGTGGACTTCGCCTGGCCGATCCTGGCCAAGCGGGTGCGCACAATCCCAGCCTATGGCGAGATGTTTGTGGCTGCGTTTGAGGGGATCGACACCCCAAGCGAGGTTACCATAGTCGAGGTTGCAACGGTGCTGTCGGATTTCATCAATGCCGAGTGGCGCAGCTTTGACAGTGCTTATGACCGGCATCTGGCGGGCGAGGACAGCCTGGACGCGGCCCAAACCCGGGGCATGGATCTGTTTTTCGGCGCTGCGGGTTGCGCGGATTGTCACAACGGTGCGCTGTTGACGGACCACCAGTTTCACGCGCTGGCATTGCCCCATTTCGGCCCAGGCCGCACCCGGCCCTTTGATCCGATCGTGCGCGATGTGGGGCGTATGGCAGAGACGGACCGGATCGAGGATGCCTATCGCTTCCGCACACCTGCCTTGCGCAACGTTACGCTGACAGCGCCCTATGGTCACAATGGCGCCTATGCCACGTTGCGTGGGATTATCCGCCACCATCTCGACCCCCAAGGGGCCTTGGCCGCGTGGGGGCCGGGCGAGGTGACCTTGCCGGACGCGCCGTGGATCGAGGCGATTGACTTCGTCAGCCTTCAGGACAAGCGAGAGCGGGCGCGACTGGCGGCGAAAATCGACATTACCCCACGGACGTTAAGCGATGCGCAGGTGTCGGATCTCGTGGCGTTTTTGGGCGCCTTGGAAGGGGCGGACAGCACCCAGGGTCGGTTGGGGCGGCCCGACGCCGTGCCCAGTGGCTTGCCGGTGGATTGATGGCGCGGGTACTTGTCTGCGGCTCGGCGGTCATCGACTTCGTCTTCTCCGTCCAAACCTTCCCGGACAAAGCGGAGAAGTATCGCGCACAGGATGCGCAGGTGGTGGGCGGCGGCTGTGCTGCCAATGCGGCCGTTGCGATCCGACGTCTGGGGGGCGAGGCGCAATTGGCAGCACGCTTGGGCGAGGATCAGGTGGGTGATCTGATCTTGACCGGTCTTCGCCGTGAAGGCGTTGATCTGTCCGGCGTTTTGCGCGGTGCGGGCAGGTCCTCCTTCTCGTCGGTGACAGTGGATGCCCGGGGCGAGCGTCAGATCCTAAACTATCGTGATGACAGCTTACGGCCCGATCCATGCCTTCTGGCAACTCTCGCGTTGGAGGCCGATGGCGTTCTGGCCGACACCCGCTGGCCCGAGGCGGGCACGGTGGTTTTGGAAGCGGCGCGTGCCGCCGGTCGCCCTGCCGTGGTGGATGCCGAGGCTCCATGCCCGCCAGACATGCTGTCGAAAGCCAGTCACGTGGCGTTCTCGGCCCAGGGCCTGGCCGCGTTCACAGGGCAAGATGGCGTTGAGGCGGGATTGCAGGCCGCGCATAGGGCGCTGGGGGTGTGGGTCTGCGTGACCCAAGGCGAGCAAGGGGCCTGGTGGCAAGACGCGACAGGCCAGGGGCATGTGCCAGCACTCCCCGTCGCTGCGCGCGACACGCTGGGGGCGGGCGATGTCTGGCACGGGGCCTTTGCGCTGGCTCTTGCCGAAGGTCAATCGGAAGGCCCTGCTATGGCTTTTGCTGCCGCCACGGCTGCCTTGAAATGCACCCGCAAAGGGGGCAGAGAGGGCACACCGACCCGCGCCGAGGTCGTGGCTTTTCAGGAGTTGCACAGATGATTACCCTTTCGCCCGGAAAGCTGTGGGGCATGCGGCGCATGGCCGATGCACATGGTCTGTTCAAGATGACAGCGGTGGATCAACGGCCACCGATCAAGGGCCCCATCGCCAAGCATCTGGGTGTGGACGAGGCCCCTTGGGAACAGGTCGCGCGCTTCAAGACGTTGTTGGTGGAGACCCTGCAAGACGCCTCTACCGCGATGCTTCTGGACCCCCATTATGCGATCCCCATGGGGCTGGACCGGTTTTCGCCCACCAAGGGCCTGATCGTGACCCTGGAAGACAGCCTGTTTAGCGAGACCGCAGGCGGGCGCGTCTCTGCCGAGATAGACGATTGGTCTGTGGGGAAAATACGCCGGATGGGGGGCGATGCGGTCAAGGTGCTGGCCTGGTACCGGCCCGACGCCTCGCCCGAGGTGTGCGCGGCGCAAAAAGAGTTCGCAAAGCGTGTGGGCGAGGCCTGTGCGGCCCATGACATTCCCTATCTTTTTGAGTTGCTGGTCTATCCGCTGGCCGCGGATGCCCACCAGACTAAGGAATATGTGGAACAGAAGGGCAAAGTCGCGGACCATGTTCTGGCCTCGGTCGAAGAGTTTGCCAAGGCCGACTATGGCGTCGATGTCTTCAAGCTGGAAAGCCCGGTGAATGCGGGCGACGCGGACGGATCAAGCGAGGTCCAAGCGCTCTTTGACAAGATGGGGCGGCTGGCGGGCAGGCCCTGGGTGATGCTGTCGGCCGGTGCGGGCAAGGCGGATTTCAAGCGGATCTTGGAACACGCCTACCGTGCGGGTGCCTCGGGCTATCTAGCTGGGCGGGCGATCTGGCTAGAGGCGTTTGAACACTATCCAGACTGGTCAGCGATAGAGGCGGATTTGCGCGGTGGATCAGCCTCTTACATGGCGGAGTTGAACCAACTGACCGACGCGGCGGCAACACCGTGGACGGCCCACCCGGTCTATGGGGACCAGGGGCCGGGCTTCTCGCCTGCCGATGCCAGTTTTCGCCACAGCTACGGCGAGGCGCGCTGATGCGCCTGGGTGTTCTTGCCCTTGGTCGTCCGACCTTCGATGTGCCCTATGCCCAGGAACGCCTGGCCGCGATGTGGACAGCGCTTGTGGCGCAAGGGGTTGATCTGGTGGGCGCGCCAGAGCTGCTGATGGACGCGGACGCGACCCTGGCTGCCCTGGACGGTCTGCGCGATGTCGATCACCTGCTGATTGCGCAAGTGACCTTTACTGACGCGGCGATGACCTTGAAAATTGCGGACGCGTTCAACGGCCCCCTGTCAATTTGGGCCGTGCCAGAGCCGCGCTTGGGCGGGCGGCTGCGGCTGAATGCCTTTTGTGGGCTGAACCTGGCAAGCCACGCGCTTGGCGTGAACAAGCGCCCATTCGGATGGCTCTATGCGGATCCGGATGGGGACGTGGCGGGTGACTTGGCGGACCTGCTGGCCGGCAAGCGGGCAGCGGCGCCCGTGACGCTTTCGCCGGCCGGCGAGGGGGACGCGCAAGGCCGCGCCCTGGTGGACCGGCTGGCCACGCGCAAGGTGGCGCGCATCGGGGCCCATCCCGAGGGCTTTGTCACCTGCGCCTATGACGCAAACGATGTAAAGGCCCGAACAGGCGTGTCGGTCGACGCCCTTGGTTTGGACGATTTGTTCAGTGTGGCCAAAGGGTTGGATGACGGGGCGGAGGCCCCGCTTCAAGCGTTGCTTGAGGACGATGTCGAGGGCCTGGATCAGGTGGATCCCGGTGAGCTGTCCCGCTCCTTGCGCCTGAAACTAGCGCTGGACCAGGTGCGCGCGCGCGCAGGCTATGATGCCTTTGCCCTACGATGCTGGCCCGAGACCTTTACCGAATACGGTGGGGCGATCTGCGGGCCTGCCGGGGTGCTGAACGAGGCGCAGGTGCCCTGCGCCTGCGAGGCGGATGTATGGGGCGCGCTGACCCAGCTTTTGTTGCAGGACGCAGCGCAGGCCCCGGTGTTCCTGGCCGATCTGGTGGACATCGACAGCGATGACGATACGGCTGTGGTGTGGCATTGCGGCCAAGCGCCCGCCTCGATGGCGTCGGGTCGAATGTCGGCCACGGTGCACACCAATCGTAATATGCCGCTGCTCTATGAGTTTACGATGAAGGCTGGCCCGGTCACTTTCCTGCGGCTCAGCCAAGCCCGAGGCGTGCCTCAGATGATCCTGGGTGCAGGGGAAGTGTTGGAGCGTCCCATGGCGTTTACCGGCACCTCCGGCGTGGTGCGTTTCGACAAACCCGCCAACGAAATCTTAAAGGCCGTGATCGATACCGGGTTGGAGCATCACATGGCTCTGGCCTATGGCGATCACCGGGCGGTTCTGCGCTCGGCCGCGGCCCATTTGGACCTTCCTGTGTACGAGTTGTAACGATGACCCTCAGATACGGACTGATCGGCGCTGGCATGATGGGCCAGGAGCATATTCGCAACATCGCCCTGTTGGAGGGGGCTGAGGTCGTGGCCATCGCGGACCCTGACCTGCACATGACCCGCAAGGCGCAAACCCTGGCTGGACCCTCCTGTAAGGCCTATCTGCACCACCAAGAGATGCTGACCTATGAAGGGTTGGATGCCATCGTCGTGGCGGCCCCCAATCATATGCACCATTCCATTTTGCGCGAGGTGATGCGCACGGACATTCCTGTGCTGTGCGAAAAGCCTTTGGGCATCAGCCCCCAGGAATGCGACGACATCGTTGCCTGGGATGCAGCCCGCGACGCCCCGCTTTGGACCGCGATGGAGTATCGGTATATGCCGCCCGTCCAACGCCTGATCGACGAGGTGCGTTCGGGCCTCGCGGGCCAGGTGCGTATGCTTTCGATCCGCGAACATCGCTTTCCGTTTTTGCCCAAGGTCGGCGACTGGAACCGTTTTTCCGAGCAGACAGGCGGCACGCTGGTGGAAAAATGCTGCCACTTCTTCGATCTGATGCGGTTGATTTTGCAGGCCGAGCCGGTGCGGGTTTATGCCAGCGGCAATATGGATGTGAACCACAAGGACGAGGATTACGGTGGCCGGGTGCCTGACATCCTCGACAATGCTTATGTGATCGTGGATTTTGACACCGGGGCGCGGGCGATGCTGGATCTGTGCATGTTTGCCGAAGGCTCCTATTGGCAAGAGGTCATTTCCGCCACCGGCCCAGAGGCGCGGATCGATGCGATGATCCCGGGGCCTGCGCGGTTCTCCAAAGACGGGGAGGAGCGGGAGAGCCAGATCGTCATCTCCGAGCGCGGCTCGAAATCCGAGGTGGTGATCCCCATCGAGGTCGACCCTCGGATCTTGCGCGCGGGCGATCACCATGGCTCGACCTTTTACCAGCATATGCGTTTTGCCCAGATGCTGCGCACCGGCGGCGCGCCCGAGGTCAGCGCGGCGGATGGGATGATCGCGGTAAAGGTGGGCATCGCGGCGGAGCGCAGTGCGCGCACTGGGCAAGCCATTTCGCTCACCTCCGAGCGGGAGCTGGTGGATGCCTGAGCCGGAGATCGTCATCGCGGAGTTTATGGACGAGGCGGCAGTTGCCCGCCTGGCCGCGCGGTTCGAGACGCTTTACGACCCCGGCCTGGTGGATCAGCCGCAAGCCCTGTCCCGGGCGGTGGCGCAGGCGCGCGCACTGATCGTGCGCAACCGCACCCAGGTGCGCGGTGATCTGTTGGCGGCCGCTGGGGCGTAATGCGTCTCGAACCGCGCGGCCAGGCGGGCAACTGCCGCCTCGTCCATAAACTCCGTGATGACGACATCTGG
>JBCBNR010000170.1:0-6679 GCA_039821665.1 Pseudomonadota bacterium | reverse complement strand
CATGGGAAAGGAGAACCGGCTGTCTTGTGGGCCCATGCGTTTGAGCACCGCCAGGAAGGACCCGCGCCCGGCCTCGGCAGTGGCGCTGAGCAGCGCGCGCAGCCCTGGCTCGGCCCGGTCAGGGGGCAGCACGCATTGAAACTGCACAAAGCCCTGCCGGCCATAGATCCGGTTCCACCCCAAGATCGCATCCAGCGGGTAGAAATAGCTGTCCCAATCAACGAGCTTTTCGCCCGCATTTCGGCTCTGATGCGCATAATAGAGACTGTTGAAAGCGCGCAGGCTCCACCGGTTGAGCGCCCAGCCCGGCAGGCCCGCCGGCAGCGCGCGGGCGGGTTTTGCCGGGCAATCGAGCGGGCGGTCGCGCGCCGTCTCGGGCAGGGCCTCGACCGGGGCATGATCCCCCAATAACAGCAGCGACCGGCCCAGATCAGCGCCTTTGGCCAGGCAATCGATCCAGGCCACGGAATAGGGGGCGGCACTATGGGTCTCAAACGCGGCCATCACTTGGCCGAGATTGTCCATCGGCAGGGTTTGTTGTGTGATCCACGCGCTGCTGACCGGGCGCAACCGGATGGCTGCGCGCAGGATGATGCCCGTGAGCCCCATGCCCCCGATGGTCCAGTCAAAAAGATCGCTGTTTTCAGAGGCCGAGGCGCGCTTTGTCTCGCCCTCGGCGGTGAGGATCTCGATCCACTCAACGCAAGAGCCGAAACCGCCTTGTTGGTGATGGTTTTTGCCATGCACATCGGCGGCAATCGCGCCGCCCAGAGTGACAAATTTGGTCCCCGGCGTGACCATCGGAAACCAGCCGCGGGGCAGGGTGGTGGCGATGATCTTTGCTAGGCTGACGCCAGCTTCGGCAACCAATTGACCGGTGTCGGGGTCAAAGGCCAGCAGATGGTCAAAGCCACGCATCGAAATGGTCTGGCCCGGGCTGACCGCGCTGTCGCCATAGGCACGCCCGGCGCCCCGGGCGATGAGCGGCCCGGGCGCCGTTTGTGAACTTTGGGCCACAAGATCGGCCAAAGCCTCGGCTGAGCGCGGGGCGACCAGCTTGGTTGTAATCTTCGGGTACGCGCCCCACCCGCTCAGTTGCATCTTTATGCGATCCTCAATGCGCGGTCGGTAAAGACGAACCGCCGGTCGAGGCAGTATTTGACGAAATAGCCGATAGTAAGGCCAAAAATAGTGCCGGTGATGCGCGCCAGATCGCTGCCCCAGGCCCAGACAAAAAGCGCCACGATGCCCCAGAAAATCGCCGTGGTGGCGATGCCCATCACAGTATAGAGCGCAAATTGGCGCCCCAGATCGGGGCTCTGGTCAAAAAAGATCCAGCGCTTGTCGAGGCCGTATTTTACCACCAGCCCGGCGCCGGTCCCCGCCACCACCGCCAGCGCCACAAAGACCGGCCCGTCCCCGATCAGCAGCACCAGCTCTTGCATCGCCAGATTGACCAGGATCGCGATCATGGCGAACCCGCCATAGCGCAGAACCAGGCGTCTGAGGGTCAGGGGGTGGGGCGCGGAGGTCATCGAAGCTTTCTTAGAGGCGCTTTTGGGGGAGGGCGCGTTTCGGATGATCTACCCGATTGCCCCGCATCCGTCGAGTTTTGCTGTGCCAGGCGTGCCGGTTGGGTGCAATCAGCCCACAATCGGCCTAGAACCCGCAGATTGTGGGGCGGAATGCGCATTCGGCTTGATCTGACCTCAAGCCCCGCGTTAGGGCCACGCGCGTAGTCCTAAGTTATTGACGGAACCGGTTATGACCGCGCGACCTCTCGCCCCTGTCCCTGAACTCTATGTCTCTTATGACAGCGCCCAGAAACTGAAACTGGACGCCGCTGATCTGCCATCGTGGGATCTGAGCCCGCGCCAGGTCTGCGACCTGGAGCTTTTGATGAATGGCGGCTTTGCGCCGCTCAAAGGCTTTCTGGGGCGCGAGGATTATGACAGCGTGGTCGACAAGATGCGTCTGGCCGATGGCACGCTATGGCCGATGCCGATCACCCTGGATGTGAGCCAGGCCTTTGCCGAGACGATTGAGGAAGGCCAGGATATCGCGCTCAGGGATGCCGAAGGGGTGATCCTGGCGATCCTGTCGATCAGCGATAAATGGAGCCCGGACAAAGCCCGTGAGGCAGAGGCTGTCTTTGGTGCCGATGATCAGGCCCATCCGGCGGTCTATTATCTGCATAACCAGGCGGGCCCCGTCTATCTGGGCGGCGCCATCACCGGCATCCAGCCGCCCACCCATTACGATTTCCGCGCCCGGCGCGACACGCCAAACGAATTGCGCGCCTATTTCCGCAAGCTGGGCTGGCGCAAAGTCGTGGCGTTCCAGACCCGCAATCCGCTGCACCGCGCGCATCAGGAACTGACCTTCCGCGCCGCCAAAGAGGCCCAGGCCAACCTGCTTATCCACCCGGTCGTGGGCATGACCAAGCCGGGCGATGTGGATCATTTCACCCGCGTGCGCTGCTATGAGGCGGTCTTGGACAAATATCCGGCCTCGACCACCACCATGAGCCTTCTGCCCTTGGCGATGCGCATGGCTGGCCCGCGGGAGGCCATGTGGCACGGGCTTATCCGCAAGAACTATGGCTGCTCCCATATCATCATCGGGCGCGACCATGCCGGTCCGGGCAAGAACAGCGCGGGTGAGGATTTCTACGGGCCCTATGATGCCCAAGATCTCTTCCGCACCCATGCCGAGGAAATGGGCATCGACATGGTCGACTTTAAGCACATGGTCTATGTGCAAGACCGCGCCCAGTACGAGCCCGCCGATGAGATCGCCGACAAGGATGATGTGACGATCCTGAATATCTCGGGCACGGAGCTGCGCCGCCGCCTGGCCGAGGGGCTTGAGATCCCGGAATGGTTCTCCTTCCCCGAAGTGGTGACAGAGCTCAGACGCACCCGCCCGCCGCGCAGCCAGCAGGGCTTTACGGTGTTTTTCACCGGGCTGTCGGGGTCAGGCAAATCCACCATCGCCAATGCGATGATGGTCAAGCTGATGGAAATGGGCGGCCGTCCGGTGACGCTTCTGGATGGCGATGTGGTGCGCAAACACCTGTCATCGGAGCTTGGGTTTTCCAAGGAACACCGCGACATCAATATCCGCCGCATCGGCTATGTCGCCTCTGAGATCACCAAAAACGGCGGCATTGCCATCTGTGCCCCCATTGCGCCCTACACGGCCACCCGCCGCGGTGTGCGCGACATGATCGAAAGCTTTGGCGCGTTCATCGAGGTGCATGTGGCAACCTCTCTGGAGGAATGCGAGCGCCGCGACCGCAAGGGGCTCTATAAGCTCGCGCGGGAGGGCAAGATCAAAGAGTTCACGGGCATCTCGGATCCGTATGAAGAGCCGCAGGAGCCGGAATTGCGCGTCGATACCGAAGGCATGGAGGTCGATTACTGTGCCCAGCAGGTGCTGCTGAAGCTCGAAAGCATGGGGCTTATCGGGCCCGCGCAGTAACCTAGGTTTGGGGTTGGCACCCTAATCAAAGGCAATATCGACGATAAGCCCCAGATGATTGGCCGGGGTCGAGAAGGTCTCGACCGCGGTCACATGAACGCCGGGGCTGACCAGGACTTGATCGATGGGCAGCCGCAACATCACGGCGTCTTGCGGCCAAGTGGTCACGGGCGCGCGCAGGGTGCGCAGCCCGCTTTCGGTCAAGATCTGCTCCATGTGCCGGGCCCAGGGGGCCATGTTGAAATCACCAACTGCGATCACGGGGGCACGCGGGGCTTCCTCTTCGAACCAGCGATATTGCGCGATCAGCTGCGCCACCTCGCCCTCGGCAATGCCGGAAAACCACGGTTTGGTCAGATGCGCGACCGATAGGAAGAATGTGGTGCCCTGGCCGGTTTGAGCCTCAAGCACCCCATATCGGTCATCCCAGATCGCATTGAGCGGCAGCGTCCAATGGCGCAGGGGCGTGTCCTGTGCAGCGATCATCAGCTCACATGGCGGCGCGGGGCAGGGCGACACGAAGCGATAGGCGCCGCCCAAAGCCCTACGGGCGGGCCAAAGCGCGCTGGCCTCGGCAAAGACGGCGATATCGGGGTTGTAACGGGCCACCTGGGCCAAGATCTCGGTTGCTGCCTGCGGGTGGCTGTCCGATTGCGCATTGAGAAAGGCCACGCGCAGTTCAGGCAGTTGCCCAGGCGCCAGAGGCTGGCTGACCGCGCGGTGGTCGACCAGCATCACCCCGCCATGTCCCATGGCCAGCAGATAGAGCACCATCGCCATTCTGCGGGCGCCCAGCAGATAGGTCACAATGCCCAGCCCCATCGCCAGGATCACGAACCAGGGGGCAAAACTGTCAAGGATCCGCGCCAGAGGGCCCAAAAGATGCCCGCTCGGCACGAGGCGGGCGAAGCTGGCGCCAATACATAGCAGGGCTGCCAAGGTGAAAGCACCGGCCAGGCGAGATCTGATCCGGGACATGATCTGGGACATGTGGGGCAGGCTCCTGGTTGGGATGTTGCCCAAAGGAGGTGACATAAAAACCCAGAGGCGTCATCGCCAATCTGTTGGGGTCCTTGCACTTCGAGCGCCATCGCCGCACCATTGTGTCGGTCAGGCAGGAGAGAGGACGGATCGGTGCAAGATCTTCAAACAAATCAAAGCGCCATACCGCCCGAATTGCCCGCGTCGGGCTGTGTGCTGGCGGTGGATCTTGATGGCACATTGCTCAATAGCGACATGCTGTTTGAAAGCTTCTGGTCGGTATTTGGGCGCGCCCCGGGGGCGGGCTTGGCGGCGCTGATTCGGCCTGGACTGGGCGATCGGGCGGGGCTCAAGGCGGCCTTTGCCAAGCTGATGCGCTTTGATCCGGCTGAGTTGCCCTATAACGATGAGGTTCTGGCCTATATCACCGCCTGGCGTGAGGCCGGCGGGCGCGTGGCGTTGGTCACCGCCAGCGATCAGAGCCTGGCTGCGCGCATCGCGTCACATCTGGGGCTGTTTGACGCGGTGCATGGCTCGTCCGAGACACGAAATCTTAAAGGCGCGGCCAAGGCGGCCCTGCTTGAGGCGGAATATGGTTCTGAAAATGGGGGCGGCGGCTTTGTCTATATGGGCGATGCAACGCCCGACCTGGAGGTCTGGGCCAAGGCCCGCCAAATCGTGACGGTAAATGCCGGGGCAGGTCTGCGCCGTGCCGCGGAGGCGCTTGGCCCCCCGGTTGTCCATCTGGGGCAGGCCGGGCCTGATCCGTGGGCCGTGCTGAAGGCGCTGCGCCCGCATCAATGGCTCAAGAACATGCTGATCTTCGTGCCGGTTGTGGCCGGGCATGCCTGGAGCTGGGGCACCATCGGGCAATTATTGCTGGCCTTTCTGGCGTTCTCACTGACCGCCTCAAGCGTCTATCTGATGAATGATCTGATGGATCTTTCGGCTGATCGGCAGCATCCGCGCAAGCGCTCGCGTCCGATTGCGGCGGGCACGATGCCCATTGCGCTGGCCAGTGCCGGGGCGCCGGTGCTGTTGCTTGTGGCCTTTTGCCTAGCCTTGCCGCTTGGGTCGCAATTCCTGGCTGTCCTGGGCATCTATCTGCTGCTGACCACGGGCTATTCGGTCTATCTCAAACGCCGCACCATCGTGGATATCTGGGTGCTGGCGATGCTGTATTCCTTGCGCATCCTGGCCGGGGCTGCGGCGACGGGCCTTGTGCCCTCGGTCTGGCTTTTGGCGTTTTCGATCTTTTTCTTCTTCGCGCTGGCGGCGGTCAAACGCCAGGCCGAGCTGGTGGACATGACCCTGCGCGAGCGGCGGGCCATGCCGCGGCGGGGCTATCATGCCGATGATCTGCTGCTGATCTCGATGATGGGGATTGCGGCGGGCTATGTGTCGGTGCTGGTGATGGCGCTTTATGTGCGCTCGCCCGATGTGGCCGAGCTTTATGCCACGCCGCAGCTGCTATTGGGGATCTGCCTGATCCTGCTGTACTGGATCAGCCGGATCGTGATGGTGACCCATCGCGGTCAGATGCATGATGATCCGCTGGTTTTTGCCTTGCGTGACCGGGTCAGCCTGGCTTGCCTGGCCTTGATGGGCGCCTGTGCGTTTCTGGCGGCAGCCTGACAAATTAACATAATGTTGATTACCAGCATGACGAATGCGTAGCCGCCAAGTTAAAGTAACCCATGTTTGCGATTTAGGAGCGTCACACCCGCCCCCTCGAGCTACAGCATGGCGCAGTCGGCATGGGAGGTATCCCAATCGATATTCGCAATATTTGGAGGACGGAAAATTGGAGGCCGCCAATGTGTTGTAGGGTTTCGTTTATTAGTTCAGCTCTAATGCCAATCCTTTTCTTAGGTGTAGTAGCTTTAGGCTTTGGCGACGCCGAGGCCCAAGTCCTGACGGATACCGATCCGCTCTGCGCGTCGGCAAGCGAGCAGCCACGATTGCTGAGGATAGGCCAAGGGACAAGCGTTAGAGGGCCCGATGAGCTTTTTGAACCGTCCAACGTTTTCGTGCCAGACGCAGATGTAGGCGTGTTTTATTTCACGCGTCGAACAGGGGCTCCATTTTGCATCATGGGGACTGAAATTCGCACAGTAAGTACTGTTTTCATGTTCTACAATCACTATCGCAGGTTGGGAGAATTTGGCGAAACAGATGGCCTATTCTCCAACTCGAATAACTTTGTCGAATTGGC
>JBCBNR010000169.1:0-6691 GCA_039821665.1 Pseudomonadota bacterium | reverse complement strand
AGCGGAGGCGCGCAATTTCACGCCGCTGCAATCCGGTCAGCACCGAGATGCGACTGTCGGTGACCCTACCTTGGCCGCGCGCCACCGCAGCCTCCACATAAAGCCGCCTCAGACACTGGGCGAGGTCGGGGAAAAGCACCCCGCGCGCAATCGCGAGCCTGACCAAGGGGCGCAGGACGCGATCCAGAAAGGTTGGGGCGATACTCATAGATGTGCATTTCGCACATTTTTTTCTTGCATGCAATCGAGATGTGAAATATGTGCACTTTGCACATTATTGGAGAAGTGCTCATGTTTCGTATCCTCGTCCTCTGCCTGGCCCTGTTGGGGCTCAGCGCATGCTACTCGGTCCAAACAACCTCCGGCGCGGAGTATGTGGCGCGCACAGGTCCATCGGGCACCACCAATATCGATGCAGAGATTGCGCGCGCCGCGTCCGTCGAGCCAAACCTGATTTTCCCCGCCCGCATCGGGGTCGCGCGGATTGTGAACGGACAGTTGACCACCGCACCGGGGGCCGAAAGCGCGCTTTGGGCCGATCTTGCCCGCGAGAACCGCGACCTGGGCGAGTTCATCTTTGTCTCGCCCGTGGTGGCGGAGATGATGCAGCTGCAAAGCCAAGGCCCGCGCGATCTGGTGCGGACCATCCGTAAGGCCGCTGCCCGCCAGCATCTGGATCACGTGCTGATTTACGAGGTGGGCGCGCGCTCGCGCCGAGGCAACACAGCCCTGGCCCTGGCGGATGTCACTCTGATTGGCGCAGCGGTCCTGCCAACGCGCCAGTTAAAAGTGGCTGGGACCGGTCAGGCCCTGTTGGTGGATGTGCGCAACGGCTACCCCTACGGCACCGCGCAAACCACCGTAGATCTGTCGTCCCTGTCCGTAAGCTTCGGTGCGGCCGAGCGGCAACGGGTCTTGCAGGACAAAGCGGTCTATCAGGTGGTTGAGCAATTGACTGGCGAGGTGGGCCAGATGCTGGCGGAATTGCGCAGGCGTTTGGGGCAATGACGCCTTGCCCCCTGCCCGGTCTATCGGGCAGGCTGAGCCCATGGATCATTTCAAAGGTTTTCCCGATCTTCCGCCGATCTGGCTGTTGGCAGGCTACATTGCGCAAAAGCTGTTGGCCGGCCTGATCCCCCTTGTGGCCCTGCCCAAACTTGGGGGATTGGGCGTGCTCCTGTGTGGCGCCGCTGTGGCGCTGGTCTTATGGTCGGCTTGGTGGTTTCGCCACAAGAAGACGCGGATCGAGCCCCATCACAGCCCCACGGCCTTGATCGTGGAAGGCCCCTACAGGATCTCGCGCAATCCCATTTATCTGGGCCTTGTGTTGGTTTTGGTGGGCACGGCCCTGGGCACGGGCGCCCTGAGCGCGTGGTTGCCCACGGTGCTGTTGCCCCTGGTGCTGACCAGACGTTTCATCCTGCCCGAAGAGGCCGGATTGCGCGCAGCTTTCGGTCCAGATGCAGACGCTTATATCGCCAAGACCGGGCGCTGGCTGCCGGGGCTTTGAAAAAGACCCTGGCGGACTTGCACGCCTGCTCTATTTCCTCCAAACAGGCCGCCGAATGGGGCTTAGGAGCTCACGCGGGACAAGGAACACGCGCCATGGCGGACGGAACCATAGATTTGCCAACCGAACCGACAGTGGACATCGACCTGCGCGAGACCTTCGGCATCGATATGGGTTTTGCGGTGAAGGGCTTTGCCGATCGGTCGGACCGGGTGCCCGAAATTGACCCGTCCTACAAGTTCGACCCGGACACCACCCTCGCCATCCTGGCGGGCTTTGCCCACAACCGTCGGGTGATGATCCAGGGCTATCACGGCACGGGCAAATCCACCCATATCGAGCAGGTCGCGGCCCGGCTGAACTGGCCCTGCGTGCGGGTCAACCTGGACAGCCATATCAGCCGGATCGATCTGATCGGTAAAGATGCGATCAAGCTTAAAGACGGGTTGCAAGTCACCGAGTTCCAAGAGGGGATTTTGCCTTGGGCCCTGCGCAACCCGGTTGCGATTGTCTTTGACGAGTATGACGCGGGCCGCCCGGACGTGATGTTCGTGATCCAGCGGGTGCTGGAAGTGGACGGCAAGCTGACGCTGCTCGACCAAAACAAGGTGATCCACCCCCATCCCTACTTCCGCCTGTTTGCCACGGCCAACACGGTGGGTTTGGGAGATACGACCGGGCTCTACCACGGCACCCAGCAGATCAACCAAGGCCAGATGGACCGTTGGTCGCTGATCGCCACGCTCAACTATCTGGAGCATGATGCGGAAGTTGGGATCGTGCTGTCCAAAAACCCGCGCTTGGGCACGGACGAAGGGCGCAGGACCGTCAGCCGCATGGTGACGGTGGCCGATCTGACCCGCTCTGCCTTCATGAACGGGGATGTCTCCACGGTGATGAGCCCACGCACGGTGATTGCCTGGGCGCAAAACGCCGAGATCTTCGGCGATGTGGGTTTTGCGTTCCGCCTGACATTCCTGAACAAATGCGACGAGTTGGAGCGCGAGACGGTGGCCGAGATCTACCAGCGCTGTTTCAACGAGGAACTGCCTGAAAGTGCGGCCAGCCTCTCGCTCGGCTGATCGGCGGGCGGCGCGTGCGGCGACGGACGGGTGCCTCCGGCGGGGATATTTTTGCAAAAATGAAAGCGCAGGCGCGCTTTTGGGTGTGCGGTGATGACCAACAAACCGAATGAAAACCCAGCCGAGCCGTTTAAGAAGGCCCTGACCGAGGCGACCCGGGCTATGGCCGATGATGGGGAAATGGCGGTCACCTTTACCGCCGATCCCCCAGGATTGACCAATGATGGGGCGCGGCTGCCCCAAGTGTCACGCCGGATGACCCGCGAGGAGGTGTTGCTTGCGCGTGGCACGGCGGATGCCTATGCGCTGCGCCGGCGCTTCAACGATCCGGGCACCTATGCGCGCTACAATCCCACCGGCGAGGTGGCCTGCGCCATCTATGAGGCCATGGAAGCGGCCCGGTGCGAGGCGATGGGTGCGCGCGCGATGCCTGGGACCGCGTCCAACATCGATGCCAAGATCGCCGAGGACGCGACGCGCCAGGGGTTTGCGCGCATGACGGAGGCCTCGGAGGCGCCGCTTGCGACGGCGGCGGGCTATCTGGTGCGCAGCCTGGCCACCGGGCGCGATCTGCCCGAGGGCGCACAAAATGTGCTGGAGCTGTGGCGCGGGTTCCTGGAAGGCCAAGCGGGCCAGAGCTTGGACACCCTGGATGAGGTGCTGGGCGACCAAGCAGCCTTTGCCAGACTTGCCCGCCAAGTGATCGACGATCTGGGGTATGGCGACCAGCTTGGCGAGGATCCCGATGCGGAGGATCCGGAAGCCGACGAAGAGGCCGAGCCCGAAGAGGATGCGGACAGCCCGCCTGAGGACGAGGGCGGCGAGGCTGACGAAGAACAGCAAGAGACCGACCAAAGCCAGGAGCAAGAGGAAAGCGACACCCTCGACAGCCAACAGGCCCAAGTGAGCCTGGAGGATCTGGACGACGCGGAAATGGCCGACGATGTGGAGGCCGAGGATGGCGATCCGCCCATGGACCGCCCCCCGCCCCCGCCGGTCTCGGAGGCCGACCCGGACTATCAGGTTTTTGCAACCGAGTTCGACGAGGAGATTGCCGCCCAGGATCTGGCCGAGCCCATCGAGTTGGAGCGTTTGCGCGCCTATCTTGACCAGCAGTTGGAGCCGCTCAAAGGGGCGGTGTCCAGGCTTGCCAATAAATTACAGCGGCGCTTGCAGGCCCAGCAAAACCGCTCGTGGGAGTTCGATCTGGAAGAAGGGACGCTGGACGCGGGGCGTCTGGCGCGGGTCGTGGCGAACCCAACGACGCCCCTGAGCTTCAAGCAAGAAACCGATACGGAGTTTCGCGACACGGTGGTGACGCTGCTGTTGGACAATTCCGGGTCCATGCGCGGGCGGCCCATCTCGATCGCGGCAATCTGCGCGGATGTGCTGGCCCGCACCTTGGAGCGGTGCCAGGTCAAATGCGAGATCCTGGGCTTTACCACCCGGGCCTGGAAGGGTGGCAATTCGCGCGAGGCGTGGTTGAACCAAGGCCGCACGCCCATGCCGGGGCGGCTGAACGACCTGCGCCACATCATCTATAAGGCCGCGGACGCACCCTGGCGGCGCGCCCGACCCAATCTGGGCCTGATGATGAAAGAGGGGTTGCTGAAGGAAAACATCGACGGCGAGGCCTTGGAATGGGCCCATCGGCGTATGATGGCCCGCCCCGAGGCCCGGCGCATCTTGATGGTGATCTCGGACGGCGCGCCGGTGGATGACAGCACGCTCAGCGTCAACCCCGCCTCCTATTTGGAGAAGCATCTGCGCGATGTGATCGCGATGATCGAAAAGCGCAAAGCGGTCGAATTGATCGCGGTGGGCATTGGCCATGACGTGACACGCTATTACGACCGGGCCGTTAAGATCACGGATGTGGAGCAGTTGGCCGGTGCCATGACCGAACAATTGGCCAGTCTGTTCGAAGCGAACCCCCGCAAACGGGGTGGCTGAGGCCGCAGCTTTGCACACCGGTTTATTCAGGCGCCGCATGGGTGTGGGCGCGCTGTTTGCGCTCAACGGTGGTGTGGTTGGGGTCTGGGCCTCGCGCATTCCGAACATCACCGAGCGTCATGGGTTGAGCGAGGCAAGCTTAGGAATGCTGTTGTTGCTCATCGCCCTGGGGGCCATTGCGTCCTTCGGGCTGGCGGGGCGCGCGACAGACCGGTTCGGGGCAGAGCCCGTGTCCATGGGCCTCGCGGTGCTGGGCACCGTGTTCCTGATCGCGACCGCGCTGGCCCCCAGCAGTGCCGCCCTGGCCCTGGCGCTGGCGCTGATGGGGGCGAGCCTCGGGGCGATGGACGTCTCGATGAACGCCTGGGCGGCAAAACTGGATGCCGGTGCCCCGCGCGAGGCAATGCCGGTCTTTCACGCACTGTGGAGCATGGGGGCAGGTTTGGGCGCGGCCTCGGGGGCGCTGACACTGTCCTTGGGCTGGGGGATCACCACTCATTTTGCTGGCCTGGGTGCGCTTGGTCTGACCCTCGCACTGCCCTTGGTGGTTGCAGCGGGCGGGCTTGGCCCTTCGAACACGCCCGGTACGGGATCGCTTGGGCCAACATTCGCCGTGCCGCCGAGGGCCTTGGTGGGGCTTGGCGCAATGGCCGGCCTGGCCGCATTGGGGGAAGGGGCGATGATCGACTGGTCAGCCCTGTTTCTGGTCCAAGCGGTCGGGTCCACCCAAGGACAGGCGGCCTTGGGCCTAACCGTTTTTTCCATCTGCATGGTCGCGACCCGTCTTGCAGGCCCCGTGATCCTGGACAGGGTGGGACCCCGACGCGCCGCTGTTGCGTCGGGCTTTGTGGCGGCCATTGGCGTGGCGATAGCACTTGCCAGCACGACCCCCATGGGCGTTTTACTGGGCTTTGCGGCGATGGGGCTGGGCTATGCTTTGATCTTTCCCTTGGCCATGTCAGGGGCGGCCAAACATCCAGGTCTGTCACCGGGGCGGGCGATCGCGACCGTGGCGACCCTGGGCTATTCCGGCATTCTGGTCGGCCCGGTTCTGATCGGCTTTGTGGCCCATGGAACGTCGCTTTCCCATGCCTTTGGCCTGTTGCTCGCGCTTGCCCTGGTGACCAGTGTGATTGCGATGCGCGCCCGGCTGGCCCCCTAGCACGGCGCGCGCCTGAGACGGCCGCTCTTACGCCTCGCGCCGCCGCCGGATCAAAAAGAAAAATAGGCCAAGGCCGATGCACACCACCGCCAGGGGCCAGGTCAGAACCGTCGCCATCACCGGGTCCCACAGGTACGGCACTTCCGCCTCGGCCATCATCGGCACAAAGCGTTCGTATCCCCATGGCCAAAGGCCTTGCCAGGCCACATCCACACTGGACAGGGCATAGGCTTCGCCTTGGCCGATGGTTGCCCCCCAATCTCTCCAGGCTTGGAAAGCACCCAGTGCCATCAAGACCAGCGCCAAAAGGTGTCGCATCCGCACAACCCTTTCTTTTTCCTGTCGAACTGCGTAGCAACAGGGGGTGCGAAGGGCAAATACAGCCGCTCGCGTCAGCCAAATCTTGCCAAAGGGACCCCTCGCCCATGCTGCAAACCTTTGCTGCAACCACCTCTCCCACCACCGTGGCCCCCCGAGTGGCGGCCCTTCGCGCCGCCTTTGACCGCGCGGGCGTGGACGGCTTTGTGGTGCCGCGCGCGGACATTCATATGGGCGAGTTTGTCGCCCCACGGGACGAGCGATTGGCCTGGCTGACCAGTTTCACAGGCTCCGCCGGGTTCGCGGTGGTTCTGCGGAAGGCCGCAGCCCTGTTCATCGACGGACGCTACACGCTGCAGGCGCGCGCGCAAAGCGACACGGATGTGTTCGACCTGCGCGCGATCCCCACGGACACATTGGGCGCCTATCTGGTGGAGACCGCCCCCAAGGGCGCTGTCATCGGATTTGACCCGCGCCTGCACGGCAAGGCCGAGATGGACCGCCTGACCGCAAAGCTGGAGGGGCGTGAGATCACGCTCAAGCGGGTGGACAACCTGGTCGACGCGGTCTGGCACGATCAACCGGCAGCCCCCAAGGGTGCAGTCACCCCCCACCCCGCGCGCTATGCCGGAGCCGAGCATAGCGACAAGCGCGCGCAAATCGGTG
>JBCBNR010000168.1:0-6695 GCA_039821665.1 Pseudomonadota bacterium | reverse complement strand
GTTGGACGCGCGCGGTGTCATCTCTGTGACCGAGCGGCAAGCCTATATCGGGCGGGTTCGAACATTGGCCAAACACTGCGCGGATGCCTATCTGGAGACGGAGGCAGGCGGATGGGCTGCATAGCGCTATCGCTGCCGCTGGCGCGGGCATGAAAGGCAAGCTGCTTGTCGCGTCGATCGTGGTCTTTACCCTGCTTTTCACAGCGGGGCTTTGGTACACACAGACGCGCGCATACTACACCCAACTAGAGGGTGTGGAGGAGATAGAAGTGGCAGGCCAACGCCTGGCGGTGCGCGCCTATCGCGGGATCGATGCGGACACCTCGCCCATGAAAATCCGCGCCTGTTTGGAGTTGGATCCAAGCGCCATATCGGCCCCGGTTGCAACCAAGGCCACGCCCCTGCAAGCACCCAGCTGGTTTGAGTGTTTTGATGCAGGCACGCTTCAGGCCGATTTGCAGGCTGGGCGCGCGGTTGCCTATCTCGCCGGTGACGAGACGCCTGAGGGCGCCAGCACATACGAAATCTTGCGGTATCTCGCCGTATACCCCGATGGCCGCGCCTTTCTTTGGCGCCAATACAACAAGCTGGACTGATGCCTGACCTCTTGCTCGAACTCTTTTCCGAAGAAATTCCCGCCCGGATGCAGGCCCGTGCCGCGGAGGATTTGAAGCGGCTGGTGACCGACGCCATGGTCGAGGCAGGGCTGACCTATGGCGCGGCGGGCGTGGCCCACACCCCGCGCCGGTTGACCCTCAGCCTAGAGGGGGTCGCCAAGGAAAGCCCCACCCAAGTGGAGGAGCGCAAGGGCCCGCGCAAGGACGCCCCCGAAAAGGCTTTGGACGGGTTCCTGCGCGCAACCGGTCTAAGCCTGGAGGACTTGGAGGTTCGCCCCGACAAAAAGGGCGAGGTTTACTTTGCCACCCTCACCAAACCCGGCCGCCCGGCTGAAGAGATTTTGGCCCAGATCATCCCATCCGTGATCACCAACTTTCCCTGGCCGAAATCCATGCGTTGGGGGGCAGGGGCCCTAAGATGGGTGCGGCCCCTACAGTCTATCCTGTGCATCCTCAGCGATGAGGCGGGTCACCGGGTGGTGCCCTTCGAGGTGGCAGGCCTCAATAGCGGCGATGTCACCTATGGCCACCGTTTCCTGGCGCCCAAGCCGCTGCAGGTTACCGGGTTCGACAGCTATGAGGCCGCGCTAAGCCGCGCCCATGTGATCCTCAGCGCCCAGGCCCGGGCGGACATGATCTGGTCGGAGGCGACCAATATGGCCTTTGCCCAAGGTCTGGAGGTGGTGCAAGATCCTGGTCTTCTGGCGGAGGTGGCCAATTTGGTGGAATGGCCTGTGGTTCTGATGGGGCAGATCGGGGCGGGCTTTTTGGATCTGCCTGCTGAGGTGCTTCAAACCTCGATGCGCGAGCATCAGAAGTTCTTCTCGGTCCGAAACCCCAAGACTGGTCGGATCGAGCGGTTTGTGACGGTGGCGAACATCGAGACCGCGGATAACGGGGCGACGATCCTTGCGGGCAACGAAAAGGTGCTAAGCGCCCGGCTGTCGGACGCCAAGTTTTTTTGGGAGAACGACCTGCGCGCCGTTACGGATCACGGGATGGAGGGGATGGCCGCCCCCCTGGCCGAGGTGACGTTTCACAACAAGCTCGGCAGCCAGGCCGAGCGCATCGGGCGGATCACAGCGCTTGCGCAAACCCTTGCGCCCCTGGTCGGGGCCGATGGGGAAGAGGCCGCACAAGCCGCGCGCATCGCAAAGGCGGACCTGTCGTCCGAGATGGTGTATGAATTCCCAGAACTTCAAGGGGTTATGGGGCGGTATTACGCCAAGGCCGCAGGTCATTCCCCGGCCATAGCGGATGCGGCGGAGCGTCATTATGCGCCCCTGGGTCCGTCCGACGCTGTGCCGGACGAGCCGATGGCGATGGCCGTCGCCCTTGCGGACAAGCTGGATATGTTGGCGGGGTTCTGGGCGATTGACGAAAAGCCCACGGGCTCCAAAGACCCGTTTGCCCTGCGCCGGGCCGCACTGGGCGTCATTCGCATTGTGCTGGAAAACGGGGTGCGCTTGCACCTGTTGCCTTTGATCGCGCAGGCCCATGCGGGGGCAGATGCGCAGGATGTGTTGGGCTTCATTGCCGAGCGCCTGAAGGTGTATTTGCGCGGGCAGGGCACGCGCCATGATGTGATCGACGCGGCCTATCAGGCGGGTGGCCAAGACGATCTGGTGCGCGTCACGGGCCTGATCGCGGCACTCCAGGCGTTTATGGCCACCGAGGACGGCGAAAACCTGGTGCAAGGTTACAAGCGCGCCAACAACATTCTGACGGCCGAGGAAAAGAAGGACGGGGTGGAATACTCCCTCGATCCGGACCCGAAATTCGCGGAAACGGACGTGGAACGGGTGCTGTTTGCCGCCCTAGACACCGCCGAGCCACAGATCGCACAGGCGCTGGCCGCCGAGGATTTCGAGGCCGCAATGGCGAGCCTGGCCAAGTTGCGTCAACCGATTGATGGGTTTTTTGACGGGACCCAAGTGAATGCGGAGAACCCGATTTTGCGGCGCAATCGCCTGTGTTTGCTTCACAAAATTCGAAGTGTGATGAACACAGTGGCTATTTTTTCGTCACTTGACGGCTAAGTTTACGCATTAAGTGTCAGTTTGTAGATTGTTTCATTAAGAATTGGGTCTATGCTGCGGCGCAGCAAAGGGGCCCATGAGCCATGATGAGTGACCGCCGTGATATCTTGCCGATCAGTCAGGCCGCTGGGCAAGCCAGCCGGTTTGGCGCGCGTGCGGCACGGTTGGGGGTGCTCAGCAAGCTTGGTCTGCCAGTGCCGCCGGGGCAGGTGATCGCGTTCGATATGGTGCGCCGCTTGGACGGCGTGCCCCAAGGCCTGGCGGAGGCGGAGGGGCTTGTCTCCTTGCGTGCCTCGCCCGAGGTGCCGGGCGGCGGCAGCGTCAGTGCTATCTTGAACATCGGTATGACCCAGGCGCGCCTGCCCTCGTTAGAGGTGCGATTGGGGCGGATCGGCGCTTTGGAAATCTACCGTCGGTTCATCCAGACCTATGGGACACGTGTCGCTGGCCTTGATGGCGAAGATTTTGAGAACCTTTATTACGACCAGCTTAAGCTGTCGAACACCCCGACCGAACACGGGATGGAGGCTTTGGTGGATGACAGCCTTGCCTTCTACCAGGACGAGGTGGGCGAAGCCTTCCCCCAAGATGCCCGCGCGCAACTGTCCGAGTGTTTGCGCGCTATGTGCAAGGATTGGACCGCGCCCACAGCAAAAATATTGCGAACTGCCAGGGGGTTGCCAGAGGATGCCAACCTTGGCCTCATTGTTCAGGACATGGTCTTTGGCCTGGGCCCTGACAGCGGTGCGGGCCTTGTGCAGTTCACGGATGAAGCAACGGGCGAGGCCCGTGCCACCGGGCGCTACCTGCCCAATGCACAGGGTCAAGACGCCTCCACCGGGGTGCGAACGCCCCACTTGGCCACGGTGGTGGAGCGTGAAGGCGCAGGCCAGACCCTCCCTTCGCTTGAGGAGATTGCGCCTGACACGCTGGCAGGCTTGCGCAAAGCGGCAGAGATGGCGGCGGGGGGCCTGCGCGATGCGCAGCGTCTGGGCTTCACGGTTTCGCGCGGAACGCTCTATCTGCTCGATGCGGTGCCTGCCCGGCGCTCGGCTCGGGCCGCGGTGCAGATCGCCGTGGACCTGGCCCAGGCCGGGCATATCACCCAGGCCCAGGCGATTTTGCGGGTGGAGCCGTCCTATTTGAACGAAAGCCTGCACCCCCAGATCGGCCCCTATGCCACGCGCGATGTGATTGGGACGGGCCTTGCGGCAAGCCCGGGGGCTGCGGTGGGCCGGATTGTCTTCTCCTCGCAAGCCGCGCACGCGGCCCAAGCGGCCGGTGAGATGGCGATTTTGGTGCGCGCCGAGACCAGCCCCGAGGATATTCGCGGCATGCATTCCGCCGTGGCCGTTCTGACGGTGCGCGGTGGCATGACCAGCCACGCCGCTGTGATTGCGCGCGGCCTGGGCCTGCCTTGCGTGGTAGGCGCGTCAGACCTGCGGCTGGATGTGAAGGCCAAAACCTTAACAGCTGTGGATGGTCGCGTGCTTGGAGAGGGGGACCAGATCACCATCGACGGCACGTCGGGCCAGGCGCTGATGGGGGCGCCCACCATGGTTCCGCCCAAGATGACAGAGGCGTTCGACACGCTCATGACCTGGGCCGATGCCACCCGAACGATCGGCGTGCGCGCGAATGCGGACACCACCCAGGACGCAGAGGTTGCGTTGCGCTTCAAGGTCGATGGCATTGGGTTGGTGCGCACCGAGCATATGTTCTTTGAAGGGGATCGGATTGCGCCCATGCGCGAGATGATCCTGGCCGAAGATGATGCCGCCCGGGCCGAAGCGTTGGAACGGCTTTTGCCCATGCAACGCTCCGACTTTACCGAGCTGTTTCGCACCATGGGCGGGCTGCCGGTCACCATTCGCCTTCTTGACCCACCCTTGCACGAGTTCCTGCCCCATTCGGAGGAGGACTTGGCGGCGGTGGCCGAGGCGACGGGACGCTCGACCCAAGAGGTTTTGGCGCGCGCGCAAGACTTGGCCGAGTTCAACCCGATGTTGGGCAAACGCGGCGTTCGGGTGGGCCTGACCACACCCGAGATTTACGACATGCAAGCCCGCGCAATTTTCGAGGCGGTGGCGGCCTTGGCCAAAGAGGGCCTGCCAACGGTCACCCCCGAGATCATGATCCCCCTCGTCTCTGCCCAGGGCGAGGTGACAGCGGTCAAAGACCGGGTCGACGCCATTGCCGACGAAATCCGCGCCGCGCAGGGCGTCCAATTTGCCTATGAGATCGGTGTGATGATCGAGACACCGCGCGGGGCGTTGCGCGCGGGCGATCTGGCTCAGGACTGCGCGTTCTTCAGCTTTGGCACCAACGATTTGACGCAAATGGTCTATGGCCTCAGCCGCGATGATGCGGGCCGGTTTATGCGCGACTACGTCAACAGCGGTATCTTCGAGGAGGACCCGTTCCATTCGCTCGATGTGGAAGGTGTGGGCGAGTTGGTGCTGATGGCCGCGAAACGGGCCCGCGCTGCGCGGCCTGACATCGTTTTGGGGTTGTGCGGCGAACATGGCGGGGATCCTGCCTCGATCCGGTTTTGCCGCGTCGCGGGCTTTGATTATGTCTCTTGCTCACCCTTTCGCGTGCCGGTTGCACGCCTGGCGGCCGCCCAAGCGTCGTTGTTGGTCAAACAACAATCATGACATATTGACGGCAGGCCTGAGGCAAAAGTGCGCACCTATAGCCCATTGATAGGCTTGTAAAATTTTCGCTGGTGGACCAAACGAGGCCCGAAAACCTGTGTTATATCGCACAGGTTTGACCAAACAAAACTGCGGCCCCTAAGCGAAATGGTTGAAATTCGGTGAGCAAAGGAACTATGACACCTGTGTGGCGTTTCATATGCCATACAGATTTTCGGGGGCGAAAATGTTAACTTCAGATGCAGCACATTCGGTGCCGCAAGAACAGCGTTTGTCGCTGGGCCGGGTGCTCACGGTCTTTGGTTTGGGTCTGAGTGCCTATTTGATGGGCGCAGAGCGCGCATCTGCCGATCTTCTTGTCAGTATTCCAACGGAGCCGAAGGTCATGCTTGTGACCGAGGGGCTCGGCTCGACGCTGACCGCTGCCCAGGTTGTCCCGGACGTGCCGCGTCACGATGCGATGCGCCAGCCGATGTTGCCACGCTTGTCTCGCTTTGCCCCGAAGACTGATCTGCCCGGGCGTCATATCGTACATCTGGCCAACCTGCGCGGCATGGATCTGAGCGCGCAGCAACTGACCGAGGCGGATTTGGAGGACATTGTAGACGCCTCCAATCGGGTGCTCAGCTCGTTTGATATTGATGGTCAATTCCTCGACGTGATGGACGCACCGCGCGCCAATCGCCAACAGGAATGCTTGGCCGAGGCGCTATACTTCGAGGCGCGGGGCGAGGGGATCGACGGTCAAATCGCCGTGGCCGAGGTGATCCTGAACCGTGTCGACAGCCGCAAGTATCCAGGCACCATTTGTGGCGTCGTGCGCCAGGGCGAGCACCGGCACAACGCTTGCCAATTCTCGTTCCGGTGCGATGGCAAGCCAGAGACGTTTTCCGAGCGTGATGCCTTGGAAGAAGCGCGCAAAATTGCCGCGTTGATGCTGGCCGGACGCCCACGGATCATGACCGATGGGGCCACCCACTATCACACCCATGCGGTGCAGCCCCGGTGGTCGCGCAAGTTGGAGAAGACGACCGTTGTCGGCTCTCATATCTTCTATAAGTACCCGGAGACTTACGCCGCCCGTTAATCCGTGAACACCTGGGCGGCATAAACCAGACCACAGGTGGACTCATCGGGCGCGATCCCGACGCCTGCGCCCATCCGCGCGTAAGATCGGCGCAGCAACGCCGCCCGGTGCGGGGGCGAGGCCATCCATTGCCGCACCAAGCTGCGGGCAAGCGATGCGATGCTGTGGCGGGGCACTTGTTTGCGATCCTGTCGGAAAAATCGACACGGGCCTTGGGTGGAGAAAGCCCGACCTTCGAAGGCAAAAACGTGGGTTTGGGCAATGTTTTCAGCCGCTTGCCCATAGCGTGCCCCGG
>JBCBNR010000167.1:0-6707 GCA_039821665.1 Pseudomonadota bacterium | reverse complement strand
TCTATGTGACCAGCCCAGTCTGCATGCCCAACCGGGCAAGCTTTATGACTTGCCCGGTTGGGCATGCAGACTGGGCTGGTCACATAGAACTGATCCCATACCGTCCCTTTGGCGGCGATCCCATCGATATTGGGCGTCTTGAGCACGGGGTGGCCCATGCAGCCCAGATAGTCAGCCCGGTGCTGATCGGTCATAAAGACGATAAAACTAGGCTGTTTTGACATCAGCAGGCCTGCGGCGACGGTGATAAGCAAGAAGTGCTGCACTTGCGAGCACGGCGCACATCCACACCATTTCGGGTTTCATAAGGATCAGGGCGGCCAGGATCAGACGGACGGCCACCTCCCATATGGCCAGGGCCCGGTGGTCAAAGGCCGCAAGGGCAGAGGACAGCAGATAAAGCGCTGCCACCAAGCGCAGGCACAAAAGCGTCAGCGATGCGAGGTTGGTGCTGCCATCATAGCCCGCCAGATACCCGGTGCCCCCGGGCGAACGGGGGTCGAGCAGGGCCGCGTCGATCAACAAAAGCTCTGGATAGAACGCGAAGATGAAGGGCACGATGAACATCACGATCCCCGATTTGACGGCCGAGAAGCCGGTCGCCATCGGCTCTGCCTTGGTGATCGTGGCCGCAGCAAACGCCGCCAGCGCCACCGGCGGGGTGATCGCCGAGGCCACGGCAAAGTAGAAGATGAACATATGTGCTGTGAACAGGGACAAGCCCAAACCCGCCAGCACCGGCCCCATCAGCAGGGCCGCGTTCACGTAAGCGGGCACCGCAGGCATCCCCATGCCCAAAAGCACCGCCAGCAACATGGTCAGCACAAGGGCCATAAACTGAAACAACTGAGAGCCGCCGCCCAGGTTCAGCCCATTCAGCCAGGCCAGCACATCAAGCGACAAAAACACCGGCAGGCCCGTGAAAGACAGGCAGAAGTCGATGATCGAGACGGCCAGAAACATCAGATACAAGGTAGAGACCAAGATGCCCGCCTGGGACAGGGCATCCACGATCCTGCGGGGCTGTGCGCGCACCTGTGGATCGAGGAACAACAGCACCAGCAGCAGCATCACCGCCCACCAACCCGCGGCCCCCGCCGACCCGGCGGCGTTCTGGATTGCCAGTTGGATCCAAGACAGGCTGATGACCTGGCAGCCTGCGTCGGTAAACACCCGCTCGGCCCCCAGCACCCCATCCAAAAGGCCACAACCCACCGCGTCCTTGGGGGTCAGCAACAGGCCTAGGATCAGCAAGATTGGTCCAAAGATCATCATCAGGTTCAAGATGTCCTGACGGTCGAGCATCATGTCTTCCGTCAGCTCGCCAATGGCGGTGATGTTCTGTTTGCGCGACTGGAACACCGCCGACAGGAACAGGCATAGGAAAAAGGCAAGTGCGGGGATGATGGCGGCGACGATCACGCTGGAATAGGGCACGGCCGTCAGCGATGCGAGCACAAAGGCCGCCACCCCCATGACCGGCGGCATGATCGACCCGCCCGAGGACGCCGCAGCCTCCACCCCACCGGCAAAAACCTTCGAGAACCCGCGCTTGAGCATCATCGGGATGGTCAGAACGCCGGTGGACAGCACATTGACAATCGGCCCGCCCGAAATGGTCCCGAACATCGCTGACGAGACGATGGCCGCATGGGCAGGCCCCCCGCGCAAATGCCGGGTCCACCGAAATGCAAGCTTGATCAGCGAGCGTCCCCCCGCCGAGCTGCCAAACAGTGAGCCAAGCACGAGATAAGGAAAGATCGTGTTCAACACGATGTCCATGAACCGGCCCAGCAGGCCCGAAGAGTTGTTGACCAACACGTCATGCACCCGTGGCCTGCCATCGGCCAGCATGCGCGGCTCGCCCGCCAGCTTGGTCACAAAGTACTTGTTGATGTCTTCCGTGCCATAGGCGTACCAGACCAAAACCGTAAGGATGGTATAGGCCGAGATCAGGATGGCCACGATCACCAGTGGCAGGCCCCAGACCTTCACGTTGTAAGACAGAAACACAACAATCGCGAGGCCCACGATCAGTACCAGCCAGGCGCCGGTCGTGGTCACGCATTTGGGATCCTCTACCGTCGATGGGGCCGGCAGTCCGAGGCTTTCGTTAAAGGCAATCGCTGCGGCCAGGCTCTCTTGGATCAGCCGCGCGCGGTCGCCGTTGAGGCGGTCGATCAGGCAAATGCTCTCGATCTCGATCAGATAGGTCAGCGCCACGGTCACAGCCATGAGCACAAGTGCGATGTCCAGGGAAAGGCCAAAGCGACGGCGCAGCGCGCCGCGATCCGCCCAATCCCGCCACAACGAATGTTTCACTGCGACGATCACCATCATCAGCACGAAAAACAGCGGATAGAACCATTCGAACGGAAATTTGCGTGCTTTGGCCCCATCCATCCCGGTCAGCGAGGCGATGAAATCGTCATAGCCCGGAATGCCTGGCGTTGCGTTGATCAATCCGATCAGCACCATCCCCACCGACAGCCCATACAGAAGCGGCGGCACTGGGCTGCTGCGATCTGGGGTCGGGGCGGGTGTACTGGTCATATGGGAACGGCCTTGGTGACAGCCGGGCGACAGGTCGCCCGGCCGTGGCGCCTGCGCTTACTTCGCGCAATCAGGAATGGTAAAGCCTGCCTCTTCCCAGGCTGCGACCGCGCCGGGGTGATACTTCACCGGGTTGTTGCCGCACATGTCCGTCAGTGCCGGATCAGTCTCGCCATGCCAGATGCCGGGCATGAACGGGGCCTTGGCGTGGTAGATGGTCTCGATACTCTCGATAAAAGCCGCGGTCAGCGACTTTGCCAAATCGAAGTCCATGTTCACATTGACGATATCGCCGCCCACGGTGCCGGGGCCGCGAAACTGATCATCCTCCGAGATGACGGTCACACCGTCGCCATATCCCATCTGCGATAAAGGTAAGGTGACTGGAACGGTACCGGGCAACTTGCCCACGTTCTGGAATGCCTCGCCTTCATAGACCGCCTTTGGGGTCGAGAAGAGGGTCATATTGCCCGACGCCAGTGCAGCGGTAACCCGGGGGTCTGGAAACGCCTGCGGCAAGACAAACGCGTCCGCCGAGCCATCCTGGATCGTTTTGACCGCTTGGCCCCAATTCACTTGCACGCCGGTGTAACCCGACCCTTCCTCAAGCCCCGTGATCACCTTGATCAACAGGCGCGCATTGGTCAGCGCGGCCCCCCTGGGTGGGCCATTGTAGATGGTTTTACCCTCCAGGTCGTCCCAGCCGCCGATGCCCGCACTGTCATAGGCATAGAGACCCTGGACCGAGATCCGGTAGGTATAAAGGGCCGCAAGGTTGCTGGCCAATTCGGCCCCGGCCTCTTCGCCTAGCCCCGCATAGGGGCCGACGCCCCGGGACAACAGAAACGGTAAAATGAAGGGTGCAGCGGCAATGTCGGTCTTGCCCTCGGCCACGTTCTGGACCGAGTTGGTCAGCGTCTGGCCCGACGTCACTTGGATGTCCGCCACACCGGCCTTGGACGCTGCCTCAGACAGCGAGATGATCGATATGCCAGGGGCGGTGTTGGGGGAGGCCGTCTCGGCCGTCAGAATGGTTTGGGCGTTTGCCAGGGGTGCAAGGCACAGGGCTGCGAAAATCCCTGCGAGCGTTTTGGTGGTCATGGTCATCCTCCCAGATGATCGAGATCTGTCTTCTGCACAGCGTCTTTGGGTATGTCTGTGCTTGTGCGCTAGCTTAAGTCGTTTTTCGCGATATAACAGAGGTAATATCGACAAAATGGGGGGCTTATGCCGGACCTGAAACTTTTTGTGGCGCCCAACACCTGTGCCAGGGTGCCCACCATCGCCTTGGAAGAAATCGGTATGCCCTTCGAGACGGAGCTGATCCGAACCACTGCCGGGCAACAGTTCTCGGCCGCGTTTCTGGCGATCAACCCAAAGGGCAAGGTGCCTGCGTTGTTGGTGGATGGGGCCGCCTTGACCGAGAATGTGGCGATCCTCAGTTGGCTGAACACCACCTATCCGCAGGCCCAGTTGCTGCCCGCGCCGAAAGATACGTTGGACGCGCATCGGCAGACCGCCGATCTTGCGTTCTTTTCGGCCACAGTTCACCCGGTGGTCACCCGCATCGCGATGCCCATCAAAATCATCGAGGACAAGGCTCTGTCCTTCGAGATCGTGCGCCCCAAAGGGATAGAGGCGATGGTGGACATTATGAAGCTGATCGACGCACGGTTGCAAAACGGCCCCTGGTGGTACGGCGACACCTGGTCGATCGTGGACGGCTATCTCTTCTGGGTATGGTCGCGGATCACGGGCGTGGGCTTTGACGGTGCGCCCTTTGCCAATGTTGCGCGGCATCACACGCTCAGCGCCGCGCGCCCGGCGATCCAGCGGTCGATGGCGCGCGAGGCTGCCAATGTCGAGGTGCTCAAGGCTGAGGGATTGTACAAACCCCCAAGCTGAGCACCTTTAAGGAGAGTGCAGTGAACGTCCTTTGGATCATGGCCGACCAGTTGCGCTGGGATTACCTCAGTTGCTATGGGGCCACGCATATTGCGACACCCAACTTGGATCGGCTCGCGCAAAAAGCTGTGCGCTTTACCCGCGCCTATGTGCAGTCGCCGATTTGTGGGCCCAGCCGCATGAGCTTTTATACCGGCCGCTATGTGCGCAGCCATGGGGCCACCTGGAACGGCTTTCCCCTGCGGGTGGGCGAGCCGACCCTGGGCGATCATCTGCGCGAGATCGGCGTGACCAGCACCCTGGTGGGCAAGACCCATATGCGCCCCGACGAGGAGGGGATGAAGCGTCTGGGGATCACACCCGAAAGCACCATCGGCGCGCTGGTCGCCGAATGCGGATTCGAGGTGTTCGTGCGCGACGATGGCACCAACGCAGCCACCGACAAAAACCGTCATGCGCAGGATTACGAGGCCTATTTGCGCGCCCATGGCATGGATGGCGAGACCCCATGGGAGGAATGGGCAAACACGGGCGTGGCCAAGGATGGCACGCACCATTCGGGCTGGCTGTTGGAGAATGCGCCCTTGCCGGCCCGGGTGCCCAAAGAGCATTCCGAGACCGCGTGGCTGACCACCCGCGGGATCGAGTTTATCGAGGCCCAGGGCGAGGATCCCTGGCTGTGCCATCTAAGCTATATCAAACCCCATTGGCCCTATCTGGCACCCGCGCCCTATAACGACATGTATGGTGCGGCGGATTTGCCCCCGGTGGTGCGCCGCGCGGGCGAGCATCGCCATCCCCTGATGCAATCCTGGGCAAGCACGCGTATCTGCCGCAGTTTTGCCCGCGAAGGTGTGCGCGACCTGGTGGCCCCGGTGTATATGGGGTTGATCAAAGAGCTTGATGACAATTTGGGTCGCCTGTTTGCGTATCTCGAGGATAGCGGGCGCATGCAGGACACCATGATCGTGTTTTGCTCGGACCACGGCGACAATATGGGCGACCATGATCTGGGCGAGAAGGATCTGTTCTATGACTGCTCGGCCCGGGTGCCGCTGATCGTCTATGACCCCAGGGCACAGGCGGATGGAACGCGCGGCACGGCCTGTGACAGGTTGGTGGAGGGGATTGACCTGGCGCCCACCTTTCAGGCCTATTTCGGCGGCCCCGCTAAACCCCATGTGTTCGAAGGCCGCTCGCTAGAGCCGCTGTTGCACGGCCAGGACGTGGCTTGGCGGGCGCATTGCATCTCGGAATACGATTATGCCACCCGCGATGCGCGGCGCGCTGTGGGGGTGGATCAGAGCGATGCACGCATGGTCATGGTCTTCGATGGGCGTTGGAAGTACGTCCATGTAGAGACCATGCGCCCGCTGCTGTTCGATCTACAGACGGACCCGGACGAGCTGCACGATCTGGGCGACAGCCCCGCGCATCAGGCGGAGGTCACCCGCTTGCGCGATGTGCACTTTGCCTGGGCGCGCCAGCACCACACCCGGATCACCCGCGCGCCTCAGATCATCGAGAAGATGACGGACGCGCGCGAGCCTGAGGGGATCTATATCGCCTATTGGGACCAGCAAGAGTTGGAGGCAGATGGCCTGACCATGCCGCCCCATTTGGACGACAAAGCTTAAGGTTACGCAGGCCCGCCGGACAGACCGGCGAGGATCCTGTCAAAGCATGCGGATAGGTCCCGGGCGGTCGCGGCTGTAGCGGCGACGTAGAAATCGGGGCGCAGGATCACATAGCGCGCACCGGTCTCGGCCTGCCACTGCTCGTACGTGTCATCAAGCGTGCGGACATCGAACCCATCGCCGGGGCCGAGCCAAAGCATCTGGCCCCCCAAGGCCGCCAATTGCGTCTGCTGGGCTGCACTCAACAGACCCTCGGTCTTGCAGCCCAAGGCAAGCATAAACCAGCCCTGACCTACCGCCTGGTCAAACCTGTCCTCGTGCGCCCCAAAGGCCACGACCCCTTGGGGGGACAATTCGCCCGCACCTTGCGTGTCGCACCACAGACCCGGGCCCAGCTTGACCAAATCCCCGGTGATCGGTGCGTGGTCGCGTGCGGCAAGATCGGCGATCATCCGGGCATCCCGCGCGGCGGCCTTGGCAGGGTCCGAGATGCAGATGATCTCGCCCAGGTCTTGACTAAACTGAATATAGTGTTTGGCGTGCGCGATGCGCTCAGACTCGTAGCTTTCCAACACGCGGGCATCGAAGTGGCCGTTCAGCAGACCGCTCAAC
>JBCBNR010000166.1:0-6732 GCA_039821665.1 Pseudomonadota bacterium | reverse complement strand
CGACACCGAACGCCGCGCGGACCGGTCGGTCCTGTGGTCGCTGGTGTCCAAGGGCCCTGCGCGCGCCATGAGGGCAGCGGTGCGCCTGATCGCCTGGCTGCTGGCCACCTATGCCGCGTTCTGCGCCCTGGCCCTCGCGGCGATGCTGTGGGGGGAGGTGACCGCACAGCAACTGAACGATGGAACAAGGGCAGAGGTGGTGCTCGTGCTGGGCGCCATTCAGAACCCCGACGGGACGCTGCACCCCTCCACCCAAAGGCGAGTGGATCGGGCGGTGGCGTTCTATCACAGTGGTCAGGTGTCTCGCTTGGTGATGTGCGGCGGTCCGCCCTTCGGCGCGGCGACCCCGTCCACCGGCGCGCTGATGGCCGCAAGCGCTGTGTCTCAAGGGGTGCCAGAGGCCGTGATCTTGGTCGAGGGGGACAGCCATTCGACCCTGCAAAACACCCTCTTTGCCCGTGCAATGCTGGACGACCAGCCCACGCTTTGGGTGCTGACAGAGGGCTACCATGTGCCCCGTGGCCTAGCCTCGGCTGCCTTTGCGGGGCTGGAGGTGCAGGGCCATGTCAGCGCGGGCGGGTGGTCTGCACCGGCCTATGCCGCCTGGGGGGCCGGGCGCGAGCTTCTGGCCTGGCCCTTCAACATTCTGCGGGGATTGGCCTTTCTGGGATTGCGCCGCTTGGGCGTGCCAGAGGCCGAGCTTTTCCCCTTACTTGTCTAGGCCGGATTTGACCCATAGGGCCTGGGCGCACTAAGCAGGGCACATAAGCCTGGGGAGAGGGAAAGCATGGCAACCACCACAAGCGAGCAGGTCGCAGGGGCAGCACTTACCGAACCTGTGCTACTGTTCGCGCTGATCGGCGTTTTGGGCATCGGCTCTCAATGGCTGGCCTGGCGGTTGCGCATGCCTGCCATCGTGCTGATGTTGGCCGCGGGTCTGATCGCAGGTCCGGTGACGGGATTGATCGACCCCGAGGCCAGCTTGCAAGACCTGTTCCGGCCCATCATCTCCATCGCGGTAGCTGTGATCCTGTTCGAAGGGGGCATTACGCTTGATTTCCGCTCGCTGCGCGATGCGGGGCCCGCGGTCAAACGCCTTGTGCTGGTGTGCGCGCCCCTGGGTTGGTTGCTGTCGGCGCTGGCCATCCGGTATGGGGCAGGGCTCAGTTGGGAAAGCGCTGCGGTGTTTGGCGGTATTCTGGTGGTCACCGGCCCCACGGTTGTGCAACCGCTGTTGCGTCAGGCCCGTTTGGCACCGCGCCCGGCCTCTGTCCTGCGGTGGGAGGCGATCGTCAACGACCCCGTGGGGGCGCTTGCCGCCGTGCTTGCGTTTGAGGTGATCACCGCGATCTATGGCGCCTCGACCCTGGCGCTTGCCGCACAGCATCTGGCTGTCGGCATCTTTGTTGCCAGTCTTGTGGGCTATGCGGCGGGGTATTTCCTGGCCACAGCCTTCCGCCGCGCCTGGGTGCCGGAATACATGAAAGTACCTGTGCTCTTTGGGGCGGTGCTGGCGGTCTATGCCTCCACCGACAGTGTGCTGCATGAAAGCGGGCTGTTGGCGGTCACCATCATGGGCATCTACATCGCCAACGCCCATCTGCCCTCGCTCGAAGAGCTTAAGCGCTTCAAAGAGCATGTGACCGTGATCCTGGTCTCGGGCGTGTTCATCCTGCTCGCCGCCTCGCTGAAATGGGAGATGGTGGCACTGCTCGACTGGCGCGCCATCGTGTTTGTGGCGCTGATCATCTTGTTCGCACGGCCCGTGACCGTCTGGATCTCGCTTTTGGGCACAAAGCTGACCTGGCAGGAGAAAGCCATGGTGGCCTGGATCGGGCCACGCGGGGTTGTGGCGGTGGCGGTTGCTGGACTGTTCGGCACACGCCTGAGTGAGCTTGGGGTGCCCGATGGCGCCGTGCTTGCGCCGCTGGCCTTTGCGCTGGTAGCGGCCACTGTGGTGGTGCACGGCTTTTCCATGGGCCCACTTGCGCGCGCGCTGAACCTGACCACGACCGAACCTCCGGGCCTGTTGATCGTCGGGGGATCAAATTGGAGCGTGGATCTCGCCACCGATCTGCAAGAGGCAGGCGTGCCCGTCCTGATCGGCGATCGCAATTGGTTCCGCCTGCGCGCCGCACGAACCGCAGGCGTGCCGGTGTTTTATGGCGAGATCCTGTCCGAGGCGGCGGAGCATACGGTTGATCTCAACCGCTACGGCATGATTTTGGCGGCCACGGACAACGATGCCTATAACGCACTGATCTGTACGGAGTTCGGTCCAGAGTTCGGCCGCAACAACGTCTATCAACTGGGCCGTCATGCAGCGGGAGAGGACGAGCGGGGGTTGCCGGTCACCATAGGCGGGCGCAGCTTTGCCCAAGGGGCCACCTATGATTTCTTCGTCTCCCAGGCGGCCAAAGGGTGGGAGTTCACGCAAACCAAAATCAGCGAAGAATATCCGCTCGACACCTATCTTGCCGCCCGTGACGGCGTCGTGCTGGTGGGTGTCCTCGGCCCCACGGGCCTGCGCCCGATCCTTGGCGAGGGAGAGCCGAAACTGGGCAAAGACGACCGTCTGCTTGCCTTTGCCCCACCCCAGGAAGCTGGCAAAAAAGCGCGCGCAACCACCTGATAACGCAGTTTTTCACTGGTATACCACGGCGCTTTGTGCTAAAGTTCTAGCATTCCGATACTTATGAGAAAGGAGGCTGCCCCATGGGGGAATGCTGACCAAAACCTGTGTGCTTGTTTGCGAGTTCGCCGTCGTGTGGGCGATCTATTACAGCTATGCGTGGCTGTCCCAATCCGACCTCAGCTTGGGCGTTCTGACCGCCCTGTTGTTTGCCACGGACAAACTGGTCGCGTTTGTGCGAAACCGGCTTAGCCGAGCGGTTTAAGCGCCTCGCGCACCGCAAAAGCCTTCATCTCTGCGCCATGGGCCTCGACAAAGGCCCGCACCCGGGCAGGGTCTTTTTTGGCCAAGGTGCGCAGCCACCAGCCAACGGCCTTTTGGGCGAACCACGCCTTGTCCCGGGTCAGGTCCGCGGCCCAACCCAGGATACGCTCCCGCCGCTCCAGATCAGCGGCGTTGGGATGCGACAGCTTGGCCCAGGGCAGGGTCATGACCAAAGCCGCGCGGCGCTGCCACAGCCCGTCTGCCCGCGCCCAGGCCTCGACCGTATCCAAGCGCACGGGATCGGCCACCAACCGGCGCGAGGCGGCCCCGCTGGCATGGTCCGCGATGGCCCAACTGTCGAAACTTGGCACCCATTGGGCGAGCGTTTGCCACACCTCGCCCTCCTTCTCGCGCAACCGTGCCTTGGTCAGCAGCTTGCCTGCCAGAATGCGCGCCTCGAACACATCCGTGTCCCAAAGGGCGCGCGCCTCCACCACCCAATCGGCCACCGGATGTGCGGCTTGATAGGCTTTGACGACCTCATCCAGCTTCGGGTTCGCAACACCCAGATAGACCCGAGGGGCCTTATGATAGGCCGCCATGTCCTTGGCTTTTTCCAGATCGGCCAAAGGCTCTATCTGGGCCAGCAGGCTCACGTCTGCCCCATCGATTTTCCAAAAATACTCAAAGACCTGGCCTCAAACGTCACTCCACGGTGACAGATTTGGCGAGGTTTCGGGGCTGGTCCACATCCGTGCCCTTGGTGACGGCGGTGTGATAGGCCAGCATTTGCGCAGGCACCGAGTACAGGATCGGGGCGGCAAAGGCTGGAATGTCGGGCATGGTCAAAGACGCCCAAACGCCGGCGCCCGCCTCGGCCACGCCGCTTGCGTCCGAGATCAGCAACACCTTTCCGCCCCGGGCCATCACCTCTTGCATGTTGGACACGGTCTTATCGAACAGCGCGTCGCGCGGGGCCATAACGATCACCGGCATCACCTCGTCCACCAGCGCGATGGGCCCGTGCTTCATTTCAGCCGCCGGATAGCCTTCGGCATGGATATACGAGATTTCCTTAAGCTTCAGCGCGCCTTCCAGGGCCAGCGGATACATCGGGCCACGCCCCAAAAACAGCACGTCGCTGGCCTTGGCCAGGTCCCAGCACAGCGTCGTGATCTCGCGTTCCAGGGCCAAGGCTTCGGTCATGGCACGGGGCAGGGCGCCAAGCGCTTCAAGATGGGCCATCTCGCCATCCGCATCCAACTGACCTTTCGCGCGGGCGGCAAACAGGGTGAGGGCCGCCAGCACCGTCAACTGGCATGTGAACGCTTTGGTGGAGGCAACGCCGATCTCCACCCCTGCATGGATCGGCAAAGCCACGTCGCTTTCGCGCGCGATGGAGCTTTCGGGCACATTGACCACGGACACGATCTGCGTGGCCTTGCCCTTGCAATACCGAAGGGCGGCCAAGGTGTCCGCCGTCTCACCCGATTGGCTGATGAAGATGGCAAGCGTGCCGGGGCCCACGGGCGGTTCGCGATAGCGAAATTCTGATGCGACCTCGATCTCCACCGGCAGGCGCGCGATGCTTTCAAACCAATAGCGCGCCACATGCCCCGCCAAATAGGCGGTGCCACAGGCCACGATCACGATCCTCTCGATGTCGTCCAGGTTCAGATCGAACTGCGAAAAATCGACCGAGCGGCGATCGGCACTGGTATAGGCCGACAGGGCGTAGCTGACGACCGAGGGTTGTTCATGGATCTCTTTGTCCATGAAGTGTTTGTGTGCGCCTTTGTCCGCGTTCGCATTCTCTGGCAGCACGGTCCGGATCTCGCGGCTGACCTGCGCGCCGCTGGCATCGTAGATTTGCGCACCGTCGCGGGTGACAACGGCCCAATCCCCTTCATCGAGATAGGAAATGCGGGTGGTCAGGGGGGCCAGCGCCAGCGCGTCCGAGCCTACAAACATCTCCCCCTCGCCATGGCCCAAGGCAAGCGGCGATCCTTTGCGGGCGGCGATCATAAGATCTTCCTCTCCCTCAAACAGAAAGCACAGGGCAAATGCGCCGTCCAGACGCTCAAGGGTGTGCTTGACCGCCTGTGCAGGCCCGTGCCCTTGGGCCATCAGATCGGCACAAAGCTGACTGATCACTTCGGTGTCCGTGTCGGTTTGAAAGCTGTGGCCCTTTCCCTCCAACTCGGCGCGCAGGGCGCGAAAATTCTCGATGATCCCGTTGTGAACCACCGCCACGCTGCCCGCCTTGTGCGGATGCGCATTGGCTTCGGTGGGCGCGCCATGGGTGGCCCAGCGGGTGTGCCCGATGCCGGCCTTGCCCCGAATGGGGTTTTCCACAAGCAAATCCGACAGCGACACCAGCTTGCCCATCGCGCGCCTGCGGTCGAGCTTGCCGTCCTGCACGGTGGCGATGCCCGCACTGTCATAGCCGCGATATTCCAGCCTTTTGAGACTGTCGAGGATTTGCGGCGCTACTTCGTTCTTACCCAATACGCCTACGATGCCACACATCAGCCCTGCCTCTTTGCTTTTATGGCTCGCAGCCGGTCCATCAAGCGACGGCCGAGCCCTGGTTTGTTGGTCTGCTCGCCCCGACCCAGTGCCAGTGCGGCGTCGGGGACATCCTTGGTGATAACCGAGCCAGAGCCGATCACCGCCTCTGCCCCCACCCGCACCGGTGCCACGAGGGCGGAGTTCGAGCCGACAAAGGCCCGCTCTCCAATGACTGTGCGATGCTTCATGACGCCATCATAATTGCAGGTGATCGTGCCGGCCCCTAAATTGGCGGCCTCGCCCACATCAGCATCGCCCACATAGGCCAGATGGTTGACCTTGGCCCCTTTGGCGATCTGCGCATTCTTAATCTCGACGAAATTACCGACCCGCGTCTGTTCGCCCAAATGGGCGCCGGGGCGCAGGCGGGCATAGGGACCGATGGTCGCCTCTTGGGCCACATGGGCGCCCTCCAAATGGGAAAAGGCGCGGATGCGTGCCCCAGTGTCCACCCGAACGCCGGGCCCGAACACCACATGAGGCTCGACGATCACATCCTGGCCGAGCACTGTGTCATGGGCAAAGAAAACGGTCTGAGGCGCGATCAGCGTCGCGCCGTCCGCCATAACGTGGGCCCGTTTGATGCGCTGGAACGCGTCTTCCGCTTTCGCCAGATCCGCGCGGGAGTTCACACCCAGCGTCTCCGCCTCGTCACAGGTGACAACGGCGCAGGACTTGCCCGCATTGCGCGCCAGCGCCACCACGTCCGTCAGGTAATACTCGCCCGCCTTGTTTGCGTTGCCCACCTGGGCAATCAGGTCGAACAAAAGGTCTGCATCCGCGCACACAACCCCGGAATTGCACAGGGTGATGGCCAGTTCCTGGGGCGAGGCATCCTTGGCCTCCACAATCTTTTGAAACGCCCCTTGGTCATCCATCACCAACCGGCCATACCGGCCTGGATCTGCGGCGTGAAAACCCAGTACGGTCACATCAGCCTTTGAGGCGAGCATGTTTTGCAAGGTTTCGGGGCGCACAAAAGGTGTATCGCCGTAAAGCACAATGGCTTTGCCGGAAAACCCCGCCATGGCCGCGCGGGCCTGGTCCACTGCATGGGCGGTGCCAAGTTGTTGATCCTGGTGGGCGATTTGGGCATCGGGGCACAGGCGCGTGGCCTCTTTTGCGACCGCCTCAGCGCCATGGCCTGTGACCACGATCACCCGCTCGGGCGCGGTTGCGCGTGCGCTGTGCAGCGCGTGGCCCAGCAAGGACAGCCCCGCGACCTGGTGCAAAACCTTCGGCAGGGCCGAGCGCATGCGTGTGCC
>JBCBNR010000165.1:0-6795 GCA_039821665.1 Pseudomonadota bacterium | reverse complement strand
TCAAAGGCCAGGTCAAGGGCCGTGTGGTCGTGGATGTGAACGCCTAAATTCGCACGCGCGCCATCTAAACGCCCCGTTCGCGACTGCCGCGGGCGGGGCGCATTTTTTTGGCGTTTTCAGTCGGCTCTGGTGATCCAAGTTGTGCTTCGGCCCGTATTCTGTCAACAAGACTAGACAGTTCAACGGGACCAAACTGCCCTCGATGCCTGACCCTACGATTTTTTGGTTCCGCCGCGACTTGCGTTTGGACGACCACCCTGGACTGACAGCGGCGAGAGAAGCGGGCGGGCCTGTGATCCCCGTGGCGATCCTTGACCCTTTGACCGAAAGCCTTGGTGCGGCGCCATTGTGGCGCTGGGGTGAGGGGGTGGATGCGCTTGCGACAAGCCTAAAAGACCTCGGCTCCCATCTCGTTCTGCGCAAAGGTGATGCGGCAGAGGTTTTGCGCGCCCTGATCGCGGAGACGGGCGCGCGCACGGTGTTGTGGTCGCGCGCCTATGACCCGGCGTCGATCAATCGTGACAAGGCTGTAAAATCGGCCCTGGTCGAGGCGGGCGTGACCGCCCGCAGCATCCCAGGCCATGTCTTGTTCGAGCCATGGACAGTGGAAACCGGGCAGGGCAGTTTTTACAAGGTCTACACTCCGTTTTGGAAGTCCGTGCGTGATCGGGATGTGGGCGCGCCTGTGTCCGCCCCCGCTGATTTGCCTGCGCCCGACACTTGGCCACGCTCCGACAGTTTGGACGATTGGGCCCTAGCCAAGGGCCTTAACCGCGGGGCCGATGTGCTCAAGCCCCACGCCAATGCGGGCGAGGCTGCGGCCCGCGCGCGCCTGTCGCAGTTCGTGGATGACCGGATCGAGGCCTATGATACGGATCGGGATCGGCTTGACCGCAATGGCACGTCCTGCCTGTCGGAAAACCTAGCTTTGGGCGAGATATCGGCGCGGCGCTGCTTTGCTGCGGCGCGCCACGCGCTCGACCAGGGCAAAGCGGGGGCAGAGACCTTTGCCAAGGAAATCGTGTGGCGCGACTTTGCCTATCACCTAGCCTATCACACCCCCCAATTGGTGGAGGGGAATTGGCGACCTGAATGGGACGACTTTCCTTGGCGCGGCGAAAGCGAGGCTTTCACCCGTTGGTGCCAGGGCCGTACGGGCGAGCCTGTGATCGATGCTGCCATGCGCGAGATGTATGTCACAGGCCGCATGCAAAACCGCGCGCGGATGCTGGTCGCCTCGTATCTGACGAAACATTTGCTGACCCATTGGCGCTTGGGCTGCGATTGGTTTGCGCAGTGTCTGATCGACTGGGATCCAGCCTCCAACGCCATGGGCTGGCAATGGGCGGCGGGCACGGGCCCCGATGCGGCCCCTTATTTTCGGGTATTCAACCCAGCCACCCAAGCCGACAAGTTCGACCCTGGGAACCACTATCGCACCCGCTGGGTGGCCGAGCTTGCGCGCGCGCCTGGTGACGAGGCGCTCAGCTATTTCGAAGCGATCCCCAGGTCCTGGGGCTTGTCGCATACCGATGCTTACCCGGATCCCCTCGTGGATCTCAAAGACGGCAGAGAACGGGCCCTTGCGGCCTACAAATCTCTGACCGCACAAAAGAAGGACAAGGTTGCATGAAAATCGCCATCGTAGGCTCTGGCATTTCGGGCCTTGGGGCTGCTTATGCGTTGAAAGACACAGCAGACGTGACCGTGTTCGAGCAGGCCCCACGCTTGGGCGGCCATGCCCATACGGTGGATGTGACCTTCGGCGCTGTCACCTTGGCGGTTGACGTGGGCTTCATCGTTCTGAACGAGCGCAATTACCCCAACCTTTTGGGGCTGTTCGAGGCGCTTGGCGTGCCCACAAAACCCTCTGACATGTCCTTTGGGTTGTCGATGGATGGCGGCGCGCTGGAATACGCCGTGGACAATTACGATCAGATTTTTGCACAGCGCAAAAACCTGTTGAACCTGTCGATGATCCGGGGCCTGCGCGATATTTTACGCTTCAACCGCGAGGCAGGCGCGCTGCTCGACAGTGGTGCGCTCGACGGTATGACGCTGCGCCAGTTTATCGAACGCTACAATTATTCGGACTGGTACCGCGATTGTTTTGCCACGCCCTTTGGGGGGGCGATCTGGTCCACACCCGTGGGCAAAATCTTGGATTTTCCGGCCCGCAATTTCGTGGCGTTTTTCCGCAACCACGATCTAATGCAAGGCATGGACGCCATGCAAAAATGGCGCACGGTGGATGGCGGGTCGCGCCAATATGTCCAACGCATCGCCAAAGCCTTGGGTCCACGTGCACGCGTGGGCGTCGGTGTCACCACGCTCAGCCGAGCCTCCGGCCGCCCGGTGCTTGGGCTAAGTGATGGCACCGAGGCCCAGTTCGATCAGGTGATCCTGGCCTGTCACGGCCCCCAGGCCCGCGCTTTGATCCAAGATCTCGACCGCGAAGAGCGGACCTTGCTGTCAGCCTTCAAAACCCTGCCCAATACGGCCTATCTGCACTCGGACCCCGCCTTGATGCCCAAGCGGCGCAAGGTTTGGTCCAGCTGGAATTTCCTGGCCCCCAAGCCGGGCTCGGACGATCATCGGCCAGCACCTGTCACCTATTGGATGCAGCGTTTGCAGGGCCTTCCGCGCGAACATGACCTGTTTGTCTCGCTCAACCCCGATCAAGCACCCCGGGCTGACCTGACCCATGGGCAGTTTGCTTTCGATCATCCCTATTACGACGAGGCGACGTTCGCAGCCCAGGCTGGGATGGACGCGATCCAAGGGCGTGGCGGCGTATGGTATGCGGGGGCCTGGCTTGGCTATGGATTTCACGAAGATGGCCTGCGCGCAGGTCTGCGCGTGGCCACCAGCCTGGGTGCGAGCCCCGCATGGGCCAGGGATCTGCCCCCTGCCATCGCACCGCGGCTTGCGGCCGCAGCCGAGTGAGCGGCGTACCCGAACCTTGCCTTTACGAAGGCCATGTCATGCATTTTCGGTTCCGCCCGAAACGCCACCAGTTTCGGCATCGGGTGTTTACGTTGCTGCTGGATCTTGACCGGCTGGACGAAACCTTGGCGGATGTGCGTTGCATCAGGCGCAACCGTCCTTGGGTGATGAGCTTTTACGACCGTGACCATGGCGCGCGCGACGGCTCAGCCTTGCGCCCTTGGGTCGATGGGCATCTGGCGGCCAAAGGATTGCCCCGGCCAGAACGGGTGTTACTGCTGAGTTTTCCCAGGCTCTTTGGCTATGCGTTCAACCCGCTGTCGGTTTACTTTTGCTACGGGCCGAGCGGCTTGGATGTGGTGCTGTATGAGGTCAAAAACACCTTTGGCGACCAGGTCGCCTATGTTTTGCCGGTGACGCGCGCCGATCGGGTGATCCAGGTGCAACAAAAAGAGATGTATGTCTCGCCCTTCATCGAAGCGGCGCAGACCTATGTCTTTACACTGCGTCCCCCGGGCGAGGATCTTAGCTTGCGCATCCGCCAACACGGCCAGGACGGGCCCGTGCTGATCGCCACCCAGTCGGGCAAGGCGCGGCCTTTGACGGACCGCGCCCTGTTGGGGCAGCTCGCGCGTGATCCGCTGATGACCTTTAAGATCATGGCGCTGATCCATTGGCATGCCTTGCGGCTGTGGTTGAAGGGGGTGCCGTTCATTCCGTCAACGCCCGGCCTGGACGAAACGGAACGCTCTGCTTAGCCTGAAGGGGTAGAGGAGTTGTGGGGAGATATCGGATGAAGGACATGACAGAGGCGGACGTTCTGACCTCCACCAAGGGGCAGCGCAACTTGCCCCGCTTGTTCGCCCAGGCGTTTGCCACCGCCCAAAGACTGCGCCGCGGCCGCATCGACGTGGTGCTGCCCGATGGGCGACGGTTTGCGGCCATCGGGGCCGAGGACGGGGCGCATGGCGTCATCTTGGTGCGCAACGAAGGCCTTTTTGGCAGGCTGTTGCGCGATGGCGACATTGGGCTTGCGGAAAGCTATATGGACGGCTGGTGGGACACGCCCGACCTGCAAAGCGTGATGGACGTGATCTTGGACAACAACAAAGAGGTGGCGCGCGCCATGCCCGGCATCGCCTTGGTGCGCGCGTTCGAGCGGGTACGCCACCGGCTGCGCGACAACTCCGTGAGCCAGGCGGCCAAGAACATCTCGCACCATTATGACCTTGGCAACGCGTTCTATGACAAATGGCTGGACCGCACCATGACCTATTCCTCAGCGTTGTTCGACGGGGCCGAGGATCGGTTGGCGGCGGCTCAAACCCGCAAATATGCGGCCCTGTGCGACAAGATCGGAACGGCCCCGGATCAGCATGTGCTGGAGATAGGCTGCGGTTGGGGAGGCTTTGCCGAATACGCCGCCGCAGAGCGCGGGGTAAAGGTCACCGGGCTGACCATCAGCCGCGAACAGCATGATTTCGCCAAACAGCGCATGTTCGAGGCAGGCCTGGCCGAACGGGTGGAGATCGTTATGCGCGACTATCGCGAAGAGCGGGGCAGCTATGATGGTGTCGCCTCCATCGAGATGTTCGAGGCGGTGGGCGAGCGGTATTGGCCCACCTATTTCGACACGGTACACCAGCGGCTGCGCCCCGGCGCGCGTGGGGCGCTGCAGATCATCACGATCGAGAACTCGCTGTTCGCCCAGTATCGAAAATCCGTGGATTTCATCCAGAAATACATCTTCCCAGGGGGCATGTTGCCCAGCCCCGATGTCTTGCGCCAACAGATCGAGCGGGCAGGCCTAGTTTACGTGGACAGCCATGAGTTTGGTCAAAGCTATTCGGACACGCTGCGGCGGTGGTATGATGGGTTCAACGCAGCCTGGGACGAGATTGCGACCCTGGGCTTTGATGCGCGCTTTCAAAGAATGTGGAACTTTTATCTGACCTCTTGTGCGGCGTCCTTCAAATCGGGCACAACAGATGTCACACAAGTGACATTGGCGCGCCCGTCGTGAGCCTCGGCGCGGTGCCCCCCAGCGCAAGGATAGACCTCAATGCCCACTGCCGCCCGATTGGTTGGTGCCGTTACCCTGTCAGGGGCCTGCGGGATCATGGTTTTGGTGCTTATCGCGGTCTATCCAAACGATGGGTTGGAGGGGGATCTGCCGCTGTTGCTGGGCATCTTCATGGGCATCGGGCTGGTGATCGGTTGGCTGTCCTTGGGCGCGCGCCTGTCGGACCCGCGCAACGAGACCAGCGGCTTTGCGCTTGGCCTGCGCGCAGCGGCGGCTTGTGTGTTTTGGATCCTGGTTATGGTGGGCATTCTGACCATGCTCGACCGGATTCGCGACTTCTCGTACCGCGAACCTACCGAGGCGGTGTTGGACATCTTCAACACCGCGATGATCTATACGGTGTATCTGATGAACTGGAAGGTGGCGGGCACAGCGGCTGTGCTGGGGGCGATGGCGGGCATTCTGACCAAGCGCGCCGCCGTCCTCTGGCGCTAGGGCGGGCCCAAACGCACCCTGTTCCATGGCCTTGAATTGGCGGGTTCTGGCGGCCTTTGCCTTGCCGGCCCTGCCGCTGACGGGGATGTATTTTCCGGTCTATGTCTTTCTAGGCCCGTTTTACGCTCAAGAGGTGGGGTTGTCGCTTGCCTTTATCGGCACAGCGTTTCTGGCCATCCGCCTGGTGGATGCGGTCAGCGATCCGCTGATGGGGGTTGTGTCTGACAAGCTACGCACGCCCTTTGGGCGCAGGCGCATCTGGCTGGTGGCAGGGCTGCCTTTGGTCATGGCCTCGGTTTGGTTTCTCTTCGTGCCGGTGGAGGGGACCGGCGAGGAGCTGTTTTTCCTCCTTTTGTTGGGGCTGACCTTGGGCTGGACCGTGATGCTGACCCCCTATTTTGCCTGGGGGGCGGAGCTGTCGGGGGATTATGCCGAGCGCGGGCGCATCGCGGTCTGGCGCGACAGCGTGGGCCTTGTGGGCACGATTGTCGCGGCCATCCTTTATGGATTGGGGGAAAGTGCGGCCGAAGGCATGCGCAATGCAGCGCTTTTGGTCGTGCTGTTGCTGCCGCTGGCGGTGGGTCTGTGCGTGTGGCGTGTGCCAGAGCCCCAGGACCGGACCAAAGCTGGCGCTGGCTTTGGGTCTTTGTGGCAGATCTTGCGCGAAGATCGGCGGTTCGCGCGTCTTTTGGCGGCCTATTTCCTAAACGGGGCGGCAAACGCGCTTCCGGCTGCATTGTTCTTGTTTTACGTGGACGCGCGGTTGGAGGCACCGGACTGGGGCCCTGTGCTGTTGATCGTCTATTTCGGCTCGGGCGTGCTGGCCGCCCCCTTGTGGATCGCCCTGGTCAAGCGCTTCGACAAGGCGCGGATCTGGTCGCTTGCGATGATCTGGGCAGCATTTGTGTTTGCTTTTGCCAGCGTTCTGGGACCGGGCGATATCGGCTGGTTTGTGGTGATCTGCGTGCTCAGCGGTGCGGCTTTGGGCGCGGACCTGTCCTTGCCCTCCGCCCTGCAGGCGGACCTGGTGGACATCGATACCGCCCGCTCGGGCGAGCAGCGCACCGGGCTTTTCTTCGCGCTTTGGTCGCTGGTGACCAAGGCCGCGTTGGCCATTGCAGGCGGGGTGGCACTGATTGTGTTGGAACGCGGTTTGGGTTTCGATGCCGCGGGCGACAACGCGCCCGACGTGACCTTTGCCTTGGCGCTGCTCTATGGTTTGGCGCCGGTGATCCTTAAGCTGATGGCGGTGGCGTTGATGTGGTCGTTCCCGCTGAGCCGGGACGAGGCCGCACACACGCGAAGCTTGATCGAAGGCAACCGCGTTTAAG
>JBCBNR010000164.1:0-6817 GCA_039821665.1 Pseudomonadota bacterium | reverse complement strand
GGTCAGCAAGGGCCAAGGGGCCACGGTCTATGACCCCTCGGCGACCGACAGCGGCGCGCGGCGCGGCAAGCAGGATATGCGCACGATCCGGCGCGAGCGGATGCAGCAGGCCCGTTCCAGCGGCATATACGACCCCAATAATCCCGAATAAAGCCGTCCCAGGGCCATGCTTTGTCTTGCGAAAGGGCGCGCGCCCGGCTATCTCGCTTCGGTCTGCGGGGCGCGCAGGTACCGGCAGCATGTCCTGGCCGCATCTGTGACAGTCCCGCTCGAAACCGAAAGTTGATACGATGAAAAAAGATCTGCATCCCGATTATCACGTCATCGACGTGAAACTGACCGACGGCACCGTGATCCAAATGCGCTCCACCTACGGTGCGGCGGGGGACAGCTTGTCGCTTGATATCGATCCCTCGGCCCATCCGGCCTGGACCGGCGGCAACCAAAAGCTGATGGACACCGGCGGTCGCGTCTCGAAATTCAACAAAAAATACGAAGGTCTGGGCTTCTAAAGTACGGATCAGGGCCTGCAGGTCCGCATTCGAGGGACAGCCCGCGCCATGGCCTATGTGATCGTTCTGGGCAACGAGAAGGGTGGCTCGGGCAAATCCACCATGGCCATGCATGTGATGACCGCCTTGTTGCGGTCAGGCCATGCTGTGGCAGCGCTGGACCTGGACCTGCGACAGGGCTCGCTGCGCCGATATGTGCGCAACCGCGAGGCTTATGTCGCACGCGAAGGCGTGGCTTTGCCCCTGCCGGTTTTGGTGGAGGTCACGAAAAGCACCCGGGACAGCGTGGCCCAGGGCCGGGTGGAGGAAGAGGACCAGTTCGCCCAGGCTTTGACCCAGGCCGATCAAGCGGCGGACGTGATTGTGATCGATTGCCCCGGCGCGCACAGTTACTACGCGCAGATGGCCCATTCGGCGGCGGACACGCTTATCACGCCGATGAATGACAGCCTGATCGACTTTGACCTGCTGGCCAACATCGACCCCAAAACCGAGAAGGTTCTCGGCCCCTCGGTCTATGCCGAGATGGTTTGGAAAGCGCGCCAACTGCGCGCTAAGGCAGGCCTGCGCCCGGTCGATTGGCTGGTGGTGCGCAACCGAATGGCCAGCCTGGAGGCGCGCAACCGCCGCAAGGTCAGCTCTGCGTTGGAGGAAATATCAAGCCGCGTGGATTTTCGCCTCGCCCCAGGTTTTTCCGAGCGTGTGATCTTTCGAGAGTTGTTCCTAAGCGGCTTGACCCTGTTGGACCTCAGGGACGTAGGCGCCATGCGGTTTTCCATGTCCAATGTCGCCGCCAGGCAAGAGCTGCGAGACCTGATGCGCGCCCTCAACCTGCCAGAGCATCTGTCCACAAACGTCTAGGCAACGCCTATGGGGCCACCTGCCAGCGCACCCCAAAGCCCCTGCGGGCAGAGCGTTGCGACGACGACCCGTCCCCAACCTCAGCGTACGGCCAGGGCATGGGATCCGCCCTAGGCGGCCCCTTTCCGCGACGGTTCGGTCAAATGCGCGGACACATCGCGGTCTGAATGCGGGGGCCCGTCCTGCACCCCTCCGCGCGCGGGGCCAAGGTTCACCGATCCGGGCAACGCCGAGACCTTTGTTTTGAAGTATCGGGTCAATTTCGCACGAGGGCAAAATCCTGCGTCAACGAATTTGCCGCGTCTGTCCCACTTGAACGCACAGGAAAACTCACCCTGTAAGCCCTTGATCTGCATTGCAGCATTTTTGGCTTGGACTGACAGTCGTTCAGTTGGGACAGTGAAGGTCAGCAATGCGGACAAAGCGGACGTTCTCTGTCGACACCTCTGTGACCGCTTACCTACTTTTGGCAGCGCAAAGGGCCAGTGACCGTTGCCCACGGGTCTGCGTGTTGTATGTTACCAGCATGACCGATGAAGAGCCAAAAAAACAGCGAACTTCCGTTCGCAAGCGCGCTGACGCGGTAAGGGACTTTCGCTGCAAGAACCTCATTGCCGTGATCGAAGACCCGGTAGATATCAAGAACATTGGAACGGTGATCCGGAATGTTAACGCGTTAGGAGTCGAGAAGGCCTACGTTGTCGACCCTAGAAAAGCGCTCCCAGATAACTGGCAGGACATGCGCGAGCGAAAGTCACTGTCTTCAACGTCGGTTTCAGCTGTGAAATGGACTTTCGTCAAACGTTTCGATAGTACGGATGCCTGCTTAGATCATCTTGAAAACAAGGGTTTTGTTTCGGTCGTCACGTCTCCTCACGTAAAGGGCAAAACGAATGTGTATCTCCATGAGGGGGATTTCACTCAGCATACCAAACTTGCCGTTTGGTTCGGGAATGAAAGGCGGGGTATCAGCGAGATCGCGGTCAATCGGAGCAAGATGTGCATAGCAATCCCCATGTTCGGCATGATTGAGAGCCTAAATCTCGGAACCAGTTCGGGCATCGTCCTCTATGAAGTCGCCAAACAGAGACGCGAGTATCAAAGCCAGTATCGCCAAGCACATCGCAAAGGTAAGCGTCCTGAACCGCTGCCAACCATCATGCAACGTGAAGATGAGTAGACGGCGATTATCTGCGGGTTAATATGAAGGTTGAAGCTCCAGAGATTCACAAACGAAGCCTGAGAGCCGCCAGCACTTCGCAGCACACCATCCTAAACTTTGGGATCCTTGCCGCCATTTTCCGCACCGCTCAAAGGCGCGGGGCCTTAGCGCAGGAGTTCGCCCCTATCCGCAACAGACCCAGCATAGAGACTGTGAGGCGGGGGCGTCATATCAAAAGCCGCCGCCCCTCTCAGACCGTCGTTTCAGGGTCGCGCATCGGGGCTGCTGAGAGACTCAGCTTTTGGGGGCGAGCACCCCGCATTCGGTGGAGCGTGCAACCAGCCGTGCGCAGGCTCGGTTGGCATTGGCTTGGGTAAGCCCTGTAAACCGAGCGCGGTAAAGCGTGCGCCCCTCCACAACAATCGCGTCCACCCGCCGTTTGCCCTGGTCCAGCGTTTCCAATTCTTGCAAGGCGGTGCGCAAAAGCTTGCTTTCGGCGGCATGGCGGGTCGCGTGACGCCCCAAATCCACACCCCATGCGCTCGACGGGGTCTTTGCGCTTTGCGGCGTGGCGCCTAAGGCCCCGACCCCAGCAGTTGATGGGGTTTGCACCGGCACCCGGTCCAGGGTGCCGTCAGGCGTCAAGACAGCCATGCGCTGAGGCCGCGCGACAGGGCGCGCCACGCGTATGGTGTCAGCGTTTTGCGAACCCTCTGCCGTAAGGGTATTGGGTGTTTGCGGTGCGGTCGCGGTCCCAGCGATCACCGCCTCCACCGCCGAGCGTACCTCATCCGCCATATCCGTCTGCGCGCGCGCGATCTGCGCAAGCTTGATGGGATTGACCTGGGGTCGTGCCTCGGGCCGGGCCGATCGGGTTACAGGCTTTGACGCCGCAACAACGGTACGGTCGAAATTGACCCGCAAAGGGCGGTTCACTCGCGCATATTTGGGCATGCGCGCAAAGCCCATATCCATCAATTCAGCCACACGCTTGTTGCGCGACGCGGTGGAGCGTCCGCCAAACATCGAAACGATCACCCGCTGGTTGCCGCGTCGGGCCGAGGAGACAAGATTATAGCCCGCCGCGTTGGTGAACCCGGTTTTGATCCCGTCCGCGCCAGCGTAATTGCTTAGCAAACGCCGGTTGGTGTTGCTGACCGTGCGCACGCCCGCATCGGTCGAAAGGCGGCTGAAGAGGTTGTAGTATTCCGGGAAATCATAAAACAGACGCCGCCCCAGCACCGCCATATCCCGCGCGGTGGACAGGTGCCCCGATTGGGTCAGACCGGAGGCATTCTTGAACGTGGTGCGCGACAGCCCCATGGCGCGCGCCATACGGGTCATCTTGCGCGCAAAAGCCGCCTCCGAACCCGAGACATGCACAGCCAACGCCGCCGCCGCGTCATTCGCGGATTTGACCGCCGAAGCGCGGATCAAATGCCGCAAAGAGATACGCTGCCCGACCTTCAAACCCAGCTTCGATGGGGGTTTTGCCGCCGCCTCCCGCGTGACTTTGACCATATCGTCCAGATCCATCCGCCCTTGGCGTATCTCCTCGAACACAACATAGAGGGTCATCATCTTTGTCAGCGAGGCCGGATGAAGCGGCGTATTGGCATTGCGCGCGTGCAAGACCTTACCTGTCCGCGCGTCCATCACATACGCAGCATATTGTGCTGCTTGGGCGACTGGCCCCCAAATACACACCAATAGCGCGAGCGTCGTCGCGCAAATCAAGCTAAACCGCATCGGTCTCTCCGACCTATAAAACCTTGCCTCACGCCCGAGCTTGTGCCCGGTGCTTTGTCATTACCGTCTATTTACCACGAAATGGTAAATGCGAAAACATGTTTATTAACAATGTGTGAGCGTGATGTCTTAAGACATGTTGCGCGTGCGCATGATCTTTTTTGCACTGCAACACAAAAGTCTTGACGCAGTGCAGCATAATCCCTATCTTCTTGTCATCAACGGCCACCACCCCCGAAGATTAGGAGATTTTAGAATGCCATCCGCAAAGACCAAAACCGCCGCTGCAAAAGTTGAAGAGATTGCAGCAGACGCCCAGAAGACCATGACCGAGGGCATGGAGAAGATGACCAAGTCGATCGAAGACATGACCACCTTCGGTCAGGAAAACTTCGACGCCATGGTGAAGTCGTCCGAGATCGCCACGAAAGCGGCCGAAGGTATCGGTTCTGAGCTGAGCGCCTATTCGAAGAAGTCCTTCGAAGATGGTGTTACAGCCGCTCAAGATTTCGCATCTGCAAAGACCGTGACCGAGCTGTTTGAAAAGCAAACCGCGTTCGCGCAGACGGCGTTCGAAGGCCTTATGCAGCAAGCAACCAAGATGAACGAGATCTACGTTGCCGCCGCAAAAGACATCTCGGCCCCGTTGACCGCACGTGTGACTGCCGCTGCGGACACCATGAAGGGCTACTCGGCCTAAACCGGCCGGCCCACGCCAAGCGGGGGCCATAGACGATTGGTTGCAAAAGGGGGCAGTTTGCCCCCTTTTCCTTTTTCGCCTCTCGCATATATAACCGCACACTATCGACGACTCTTTGGTCCCTCAAAAGGCGCACGCACCGGTCATGTCTGACGACAACGACATTGGAGATGACAGCGACGTTGTCACGAAAACGCGCCCTAAAACGGCGAAGCCGCCGCTGTATAAAGTGCTGCTGCTGAATGACGACTACACCCCGATGGAGTTTGTGGTCCATGTGTTGGAGCGGTTTTTCGGCATCTCGCACCAGGCCGCAATCAAGGTCATGCTGACCGTACACCAAAAAGGTGTGGCCGTGGTTGGTGTATTCTCGTTCGAAATTGCCGAGACAAAGGTGACCCAGGTGATGGATTATGCCCGGCGCAACCAGCATCCGTTGCAATGCACGATGGAAAAGGAATAGGGCGAAAGCCCGCCTGACGTGCCCCGTCCGCCCCGATTTACCCTAGCGCTTCAGGATCAAGCGGATCCTATGCCGTTGTGCCTGTTCCCACCAGGACCGGACGGCTTGCCCCCGGGCAGTCTGTGCGCGCACCCACATTTTGGGGTGCACCAGCGCTTGGTGCATGCGGGCCTGACCATGACGCCGCTGGACGAGTTGCCCCAGGCACAAACAGCGATCGTGTTTACCACCCGGTCCCGCGCTCAGACCTTGGGCGCCGTTGCCGCAGCCTTGGGCGCATTGGCACCGGGGGGGCGTTTGGTCTTGGATGGGGCCAAGGGCGACGGCATCGATGGGCTGATCAAAACCCTCAAACAGCATCTGAGCGCCTTGGGGACCGCCTCGCGCGACCATGGCAAGGTGGCATGGTTCACGCGCCCCGTTGATGTGCCAGGGATCACAAGACCCTGGGCAGAGGCCGCGGCCCCTATGCGTGGCGCTGACGGGGTTTGGCGGCAGGCAGGCGCCTTCAGCGCAGACGGTCTGGACCCGGGCACCGCCCTTCTGTTGGAACATCTGCCCCCAGCAAATCCGGGGACGGTTGCGGACTTCGGTGCAGGTTGGGGCGGGTTGAGCCTTGGCCTCGCGACAGCCTTTCCCGCCGCCCAACTAGACCTGATCGAGGTGGACGCCCAAGCGCTATCGCTCGGGCGTCGCAATCTCGAACACCATTCCTTGGCCCGGTTCCACTGGGCTGATGTCACGCGATTGCCCACTGGATTGGACGGGTATGACCTGATCGCAAGCAATCCGCCGTTTCATGCCAGCCGCAAAGCCGATCCCAGCCTTGGGGTTGCGTTTATCCAGGCCGCGGCCCGCGCGTTGTCCCCGCGCGGCAGGTTTGCTATGGTCGCGAACCGCCAACTGGCCTATGAGGCGACGCTGGACGGTTGTTTTGCCCAATGGGACACCATCACCCAAACCCCGACCTATAAGATCATCCACGCCAGCCGACCCCACCGGACACCGGCCTAGGCCCAAAGGACCCTTTTGCCATGGCAAGCTCTTTCGAAGGCAAATCCGTGATTGTCACAGGCGCGGGATATGGCGTTGGCCTTGCCATTGCCCGGCGTTTTGCAGAATCCGGCGCGCGCGTCATGTTCGCGGGCCGTGACGAAGAGAAGCTGGAAAAAGAGGTGACTTTGCTGGAAGGAGAGGCCCCCGGCGCCGTGCAATACTATGCGGGCGACATCAGCCAAAAGCTGGGGATAAAAGCTCCCATGATACAGGGCAGGCGCATTACCAGTCCGGATATGCTAAAAGTAGCGCTGATGGTATATGGCGGCTTAATGAATCGCCAGCTCGTGGCTACGCTTCAGGCGCTAGGCGCA
>JBCBNR010000163.1:0-6818 GCA_039821665.1 Pseudomonadota bacterium | reverse complement strand
GGATGCTTTGCGTCCAGGCCAGCCCATGGGGGCCGTGTTTGCAGCCCATGCGGATGTCTTCGCCCGCCATGGCCTCAGCGCGGCCCGTTTGAATGCCTGCGGATATGCGCTGGGGGCGCGGTTCGCGCCGTCCTGGATGGAGCATCAGATGTTCTATGAGGATGCGCCGACGGTGATGGCGCCGGGTCAGGTTTATTTCTTGCACATGATCTTGATGGACAGTGAAACAGGTGCGGCCATGACCCTGGGCCGCACCTCGTTGATCGAGGCGACAGGGGCAAGCCCGCTGTCGCATTTGCCCCTGGACCTGATCAGCCAGGGCTAGGCCGTGCGCTACAGCAGGGGGGCGATGTTCACACCAAAGGTGATCGCCCCCAACGCCTCGCCCGTGACCGGGTCAATCGCAGGCATTGAGACCTGGGTTTGATAGAAGCCCGTGCTTTCATCGAACTCCACTTCCGAGACATGCATCGTGCCTTGCGCCTCGCCGAAAGTCTCTTGCCATTTGGCTTCGTCGCCCTGCCACAGGTCGGATGTGATCTCGCTTTGGCCCACATTCAGGCCCTTGTTGTCCATCACGAACACCTCCGTGACCAAGCCGCCGGTTCCATCCTGATAGGCCTTGAGAATCCGGCTTAGGGGGCGCTGCATCATCTCGGCGATGATCTGATGGTTGCCCGAGGACCGTTCAGCCCGCCAGGTCTGGTCCATTGCTTCGATCTGGGCCGCATCCAGGGTCGTGTGCGTACTGTTCTGATCGCGCAGCGAAATGACCATCTGCGGCTCGTTCAACCAACGCGCCAGGGTGGTGGTGGCATAGGTCTCCAGCGGGATGCGGTAGAAATCAGGCTGAGACGATGTGGCCAAGGTATAAAGCACAAATACATTGTTGAGATCACGCGTCAGCGCGGCATAGGCTGGCTGGGAAATCAGATCGGCCTGCTGAGTGATCCCTGGGCGCAGCTCCACCCAATCCTTGGCGGCGATATCAATCGCAGACTTCAGAACATCCGTGGGCGGGGCCATCAAACCACTATCTGGTGCACCGTTTTGCAAGGCGCTCATGGACGTCTCAAACAGGGCCACAGCCTCTTGCAGTTTGGCTTGATGGGGCAGCGCCTCCACAAATCCGGATTTTTGCAAGCAATTGTGTTTGGCGATCCGGGCCAAGAGCATGTCTTGGCGCACAGAGATTTTGATAGCCATAACAGCGCCCATCGACAGGGTGTTGGCATCCGAATAGACGCCTGCGAGCGTTGCGGCCATCGACTCGACCTTTTGGTCAAGGCCATCATCCAAGGCCACCATCCGGGCCAGCACCTCGGTCGGGTCCATGCCCAGGCTCAAGGCTTTGATCCCATCGGACACTGGCGCCCAGGCTTTTGCCACTTCCTCAAGCGCGCGCAGAACCCGCCCGTTCGTCTCGGCCCCGGAGATCCCAAGGGTTCGACTGCCTTCGCGCAACGCGATGATTTTAGCCTCGATGATGGCGCGGGTGTCTTCCATCGCCTCCAACGTTTCAGGGGTGCGGTCCATCGCGGCGACACAGGCCTGGGCCAGAAGATACTGGGTCTCGACGCGCAGCTTTCCGCTTATCGCCACCCGGGCAGAGCCGCTGTCCGCACTGGCAGCGGCAGTTGCAGTGGTCTCAGATTGGGCCAACGCTGGTGCAGCACCCAGGGTCAGTCCGACAGTAACACTCAAAACACTCGACACCACGACCGCTTTTAACGTCGTTGAACGGAGCATGTTCCAATGTCCTTACATGATTCAGGTCAAAAGGCGAAATCAGCCTTAGGGGGGCATACCAAAACATATGGCCAAAATTGGCCATGCCCGCTTATACGCAACTTGACACGACTTGGAAACGCCTCAAAGCCAGATCACCCTTGCACCCGCTTGGTGCGCCCCCTACCCCTTGCACGCGCGCTCAGGTGGCTTACCTCGCGCAACAGAAAGTTTGAGCGGAGCACAACCAGCCATGGCTGACGAAACCAAAAAAGACGAAGACGACGAAAAGATGCCGTCGGTGGGCCAGTCCCTGATGAAGGCAAGGCAGGTTTTGATCTGCGAGGCGATCGACCAGAAAATGGCGAAATCGGTGACGGCCCAATTGCTCGCCCTGGCGGCTGAGAGCGATGCGCCGATCACGCTGTTTTTGAACTCTCAAGGCGGCCATGTGGAGGCGGGCGACACGATCCATGATGTGATCAAGTTCATCGCCCCGCGCGTGACCATTGTGGGCACCGGCTGGGTCGCCTCGGCGGGCACCCATATTTTCTTGGCCGTGCCGAAAGAAGATCGGGTTTGCCTGCCGCAAACCCGCTTTTTGATCCACCAGCCCTCGGGCGGAGTGGGCGGCCCGGTGACTGACATCGCCATTCAGGCCGAGCAGATCGAGAAGATGAAGGAACGGCTGAGCAAGGTGATCTCGGACGCCACCGGCCAGTCGCTGGAGCAGGTCACAAAGGACATCGAGCGGGACCATTGGATGGATACGCAAGAGGCGATTGCCTATGGTATCCTCGACCGGGTCGTGACCTCTGCGGCTGAACTCTAAGCCCAAAACACTCCGCTGACAGCGCCCTGCGTGCTGTCGGCCTCTCGCGCAGGTCCAGGCTGCACCGATGCCTGCCTTGGGCCGGGCCCCCGGCCGGTTGGGGCCGGACGGTGAAGGCAAGCGCACTACAGATTTTCGATAGGCTGTTTGTGTTTGAACAGGCCCCGTGGCCCGCGCGCAGGTTCGATCCCAGACGCACCCACGGGAAGCGCGCCCGCGTAAAACGCGGGCACAAGGGAGGGTGCGCCCGGGTGTGCCACAGGCCAGCCCTCAACCCAGCGCCAAGCACCCCAGCGCCAAGCACCGTCCCTCGCCATAGCCTCGCGCCTTTGCCCCCCAAGGTTCCCCCGGTCGGCCCAAGCACCAAAGCTTTGATCAACGCGCCCGGGGGCGTCGTGACAGCCCCGCAGGGGCCCACGGCGCCCCCCCCGGCCCAACGCGCCTGCCGCTAGGCGTTCAACACATCCAAAAAGGCAGGCCCGAACCGTTCCGCTTTGATCTTGCCGATCTTTCGCTCCAAATCATCGATGCCGCGCACGCCTTCCTTGGCCAAACGCGCCAGGGTGGACTTGGAACAGGCGAGATAGGCCTCCAGCCCCGTATCCCCTCGGGCAAGTTTGCTTTGCGCCTCCACCAGGGCGTCAAACACCACCCCCTCGCTTTGTCCGGCCAATTTGGCGCGACTCGGATGCACCGGGGCGGCCCCGCACAGCACATCGAGGAAACTCTGCCCGTAAGTCGCAAGCTTCTTTGCCCCAACGCCCGAGACGCGGGCCATTTCGTCCAGGCTTTCGGGGCGTTGGGTCACCATCTCCACCAAGGTGCGGTCCGGGAAGACAACATAGGCGGGCACGCCCGCTGCCTCCGCCAGGCCCCGGCGGTGGGCCTTGAGGGCGGCCATCAACGGCTCGTCCTCCTCCGCCACCAGGGCTTTGGGCCGGGTCTGACCCTGGGGTTGGGCTTGGGCCGCTTGCACACTGTCTTTGCGCAACGTGACGGTTTGCGCCCCGGTCAACACCGGGCGCGCGGCCTGGGTCAAACGCAAGGCGCCATGGCGCTCTGCATCCGGGCGCAGCAGGTCAAGGCCCTGCAACTGGCGAAAGATCGACGCCCAAGCGCCTTTCGAATGTTCCTGCCCGCAGCCATAGGTGGGCAGCCGGTCATGGCCGCGCTGGCGCATCTTGTCCGTGGAGACCCCGCGCAAAATGTCGATCAGGTGGCTCGCACCAAAATGCTCGCCCGTGCGAAGGGCGGCCGACATGGCTTTGCGCGCGGCCTCGGTCCCGTCGAAAACCTCGGGCGGGTGGGCGCAGAGGTCGCAATTGCCACAATTCCCACCATGGGCCTCGCCGAAATAGGCAAGCAGCGGGACACGCCGACAGGTCTGCGCCTCCGCCAGGCCCAACAGCGCGTTCAAACGGCCGTGATCTGCCTCCTTGCGGGCAAGCGGGGCGAGGCCCTCATCGATCTGCGCCCGGCGCAGGCGGATGTCCTCAGCGCCGTAAAGGGTCAAAGTTTCCGCAGGCGCGCCATCGCGCCCGGCCCGCCCGATTTCCTGGTAAAACGCCTCCACCGATTTGGGCAGGTCCGCGTGCAGAACATAGCGGATGTCCGGCTTGTCCACGCCCATGCCAAAGGCAATCGTGGCCACCACCACCAGACCGTCCTCGACTTGAAAGCGACGCTCGGCCTCGCGCCGCACATCCGGGTCCAGACCCGCATGGTAGGCAAGCGCGGGCACGCCCGCGTCGCGCAAGGCCTGCGCCAACACTTCGGTCTTGTTGCGCGAGGCGGCATAGATGATGCCCGACTGCCCGCGCCGCGCGGTGACAAAAGCCAGCACCTGGGCGCGGGGCTTGTCTTTGGCGGCAAAGCCCAAGGTCAGGTTTGGCCGATCGAAGCCGCCGCAAAACCGGGTGGGTTCCCCCTCGAACAGGCGCGCAACGATCTCGGCCTGGGTATCTTGGTCGGCGGTGGCTGTGAATGCCGCGATCGGCACGCCCAAACGGGCGCGCAGGCGGCCAATTTCCAGGTAATCGGGGCGGAAATCATGGCCCCATTGGCTGACACAATGGGCCTCGTCCACCGCGATGCGTGCGACTTTGGCGCGCGCCAGCAAGCCCGCCGCCCGGCTCAGCCGCTCAGGCGCCATATACAGCAATCGCAGCTGCCCCGCGCCCAGCGCCTCCAACACGTCATCCGTCTCCTCGCCGGTGTTGGCCGAGGTGAGCGCACCCGCCGCCACACCCGCCGCGCGCAAAGATCTCACCTGGTCCCGCATCAACGCGATCAAAGGCGAGATGACCAGGGTCACCCCCGTGCCCATCAACGCAGGCAATTGATAACACAAGGATTTCCCGGCACCTGTAGGGAGGATGGCCAGCACGTCCTGGCCGGAGGCGACCGCCTCAACAATTTCTCGCTGACCGGGCCGAAACCCGTCAAAGCCAAAGACCTCTGCCAAGGTCCGGTCCAGTTCCGTCATCACCACCGCTCGCTCGAGTGCCCCTGGGGTTCGTGCCCGGGGGCTGCTTGGTATCGCTTGATGCGAGTTTAACCACGTGGCTGGCCATGAACCAACCCTCCTTTCGCGCGGCGTGCTGCGCGCGTTACAATCCCTGTCGCGTCACAATCCCTCCAGCTTTGCGGTGATGGAGGCCACCGCCCGCTCCGTCCGGTCGCTCAGCGCGCGCACCTCCGTGGCCACCACGGCAAAGCCAAGGCCAGCCTCGCCCGCCCGCGCCGCCTCAATGGTTGCGTTGACCGCCAGCAGCTTGGTCTGCTGGGCAATGGTCTGAATGGCGCCCAGCAGTTCAGAGACCTCCGTCGCGGTTTGGGTCATATGCGCGCGAAACACCGCCTCCTCGCGGGTGACGCGCAGCTCGCTCTCCATCCATTTCAGCGCAACTTGGATCAAGGGGCGCACCGTCACCGGGTCCCCCGCACAGCCCACGCTGGCCACCCGCGTCCCGTCGATATCCACGGCGCGGTTGATGCCCATGCGCATCACAGCGCCAGACGCCTCCTCCTCCTCGCGAGAGACCACGACTTCATCGGCCTCACCCCGCAGGATGCGCGCAGCCCCATCATGCACCTGGCCCAGGCGCGACCAGTCGCTGGAGGCCACAATCTCCCCCCGGCCGGTGGCGAGGATCATGCTCGTCCCCATCGCCTCGTAAAAACCATCGCAAACCCGCTGAGCTAGCGGAGGGAAAACTTCCAAGGGCGTCACCTTTGACTGCGCAATCTGGCCCCTCTTTGGCAAAGCGGGCTTAACAAGGCGCTAACCAAAGCGCTCGACAGGGCCGGTCGTTTTGATCTAGCCTCGCGGCCACAGTAAAAACCTAATTTTGATGACCAAACCTTCGGCCCAGGCGCTTCACGCCCAAATCGCCGCCCTCACCGGCATAGCGCGCACCACCTGGCTGTCGCTGCTGGCGGCGTGCGCGTTCACCTGGGTGGCCATCGCGTCCCTGTCGGACGCGCAGATCCTGCTCAACTCCTCGACGCTCGCCCTGCCGATCATCGGCACCGAGATCCCGGCCCGCGATTTCCTGACCGCAGCCCCAGGTGTTTTGCTGCTGATCTTCATCTATCTGCACGTCACAATCACGCGCCTGTGGTGGCTTTATGCCCAACTGCCGCGCCCCCGCTACGACGCCCTGCCCCTGTCCGAGCAGGTGACCCCCTGGATCGTCGCCACCTTGCTGCCCGCACGGGGCGGCCCGCTGATCTTCAAGCAGCTCGCCAAAATCGCGAGTTACCTCTTCGTCTGGGGCCTGCCCTTGGCCACGATCCTCGGGGCGGGGGGGAAATACGTGGAAACGCCAAACCTGTGGATCACCCTCTACCACACGGGCCTGGCGACCGTGGCCCTTATGGTCGGTGGCCTGTCCTTGGCCTATGTCTTGCAAAACATCGCAAAGACCCGACGCCGCCCGTTTTACCCTGAGCTGTGGAAAATCTGGCTTGGAACGATCACCACCTTTGCGACCATCCTGATAGTGTCCACTCAGGCCCCAACCCGGCTGACCCACGTAAACCACTGGGCCAACCCCCAGATCGACCTGGCCGATGCCACGCTCTCTCAACCCCGCGACACCTGGCCGGACTTTGACGCAGCACTGCACGCTGCAGCCCTTGCGGAATGCGGCTACTTCTGCACCCAGCCGAGCGAGGAGGACATCGCCACCGCCCTCCCCCCACTGCTGGACGCGCGAAAAACCCTGGCCAGCCGCCTGTCCACGAAAGGCTTAGT
>JBCBNR010000162.1:0-6825 GCA_039821665.1 Pseudomonadota bacterium | reverse complement strand
GCCCAGCAGGTGCGCACGGGCAAGGTGCAGGGGCAGGCCACACCAACGCTGCAAGATGTAAAGCCCGGTGTCTTTCGGGTCGATGCGGCACATGGGTTTTTCTATCCAGCGTTCCGCTTGGCCTTGCCCGAACTGGTCGCGCGTGCCCGTGCAAACGGCATTGCGGCCTGTGCGTTGCACAGATCGCACCATTTTGGCGTGGCGGGCCATGCTTGCGAGGCGTTGGCCGAGCAGGGATGCATCGGTCTGATTTACGGCAATGCGCCCAAGGCGCTGGCGCCCACCGGCGCGTCTGTGCCGGTTCTGGGCACCAATCCGATCGCTTTTGCAGCGCCCGCGCCGGGCGCACCTTTGGTCATCGACATGGCCGTGACGACGGTGGCCCGGGGCAAGATCCTTGCCGCGCGCGAGGCAGGCGAGCCTATCCCGCCAGGTTGGGCGCTGGGGCCAGACGGCCAGCCGACCACGGATGCGGTCCAGGCCCTGAAGGGCACGCTTGCGCCCATGGGCGGCAGCAAAGGGGCCGCACTTGCGCTGATGGTGGAGGTCATGAGCGCGTGCCTTGCAGGGGCTGCTCTGAGCGCGGAGGCGTCCTCGCTCTTTGATGGAGACGGGGCACCGCCCAATCTTGGGCAAGTGATTTTGGCCGTTGACGCCTCAGCCCTGTCGGGAGGGGCGTTTGCCGGGCGCATGGCCGATCTGGTGGCCCTCTATGACCAATTGGACGGCGTGCGTCTGCCTGGGGCGCGCCGCTTGGGCGCCCGCGCGCGGGCTGCAGAACATGGGTTGGTTTTGAAAACCGTCCTTTTGGATCAGATCCGGGCGCTGATCCCGTGATCCGTCAGATCGGCACGCACCAGGGCAAACCGGTGTTGGAAGCGGTCTTGCACAGTGACAGCGCCCAGGTCTCGGTGCTGAATTACGGCTGCGTGATCCGCGATTGGCGGGTGCAAGCGCAAGATCGCACGGTGCCGGTGGTGCTGGGGTTCGAGCGGTTCGAGGCCTATCCCGAACATTCCAAATCCTTTGGCATTATCGCCGGTCGGGTGGCCAACCGCACGGCGTTTGGTCGGTTCACGCTGGAGGGCAAAGCCTATCAGTTGGCGTGCAACAATGGGGCCCACCATCTGCACGGGGGGACGGTGGGCCTGGGGCGCAGGCTGTGGGAGATGGAGCGGGACGGGGCGGATGTGGTGCTGCGCTATGCCTCGCCCGATGGAGAGGATGGCTATCCCGGGGCTGTGGCGTTTGAGGTCCGTATGGGCCTGCACGGACATCAGTTGGAGATGGAAATAACAGGGCGGCCAGACCGGCCCACGCCGATCAATCTGGCCCAACACAACTATTACAATCTGGATGGCGCGGGCGATGTGCGGGGGCATCTTTTGCAGATCGCCGCGTCCCAGTACACGCCTGTGGATGAGGGGCTGATCCCAACCGGCGAGAGGCGACCGGTCGCAGGCACGCCCTTGGATTTTCGCGCCCTGACGCCCGTGGGGCAGAACGACCCCCTCCGAGAGGGGATTGATCTGAACCTGGTGCTAGACCCGACCCGTGACCGGCACGCGCCCAGTGCTCTGTTGCGCAGCGAGGCCAGTGGATTGTGCCTTAAGCTTTGGACCGACGAGCCGGGTTTGCAGTTGTTCACAGCACCAAAGATGGACATTCCGGTGCCGGGATTGGACGGCGTGCACTATGGTCCCTTTGCGGGGCTTTGTCTGGAGGCGCAGCACTTTCCCGACAGCCTGAACCGGCCCGAGTGGCCCCATATTGTGGCCACGCCGGATGCGCCCTATCACCAGCGTCTTGTGGTGGAGATCGCACCTGCCTGAGGGGGCTTTGCCCCCGGGCCCGTTGGGCCCTCCCCCAGGATATTTGTGCAAAACTGAAGGCGCTTAGAGCCCGCCCAACGCTTTGAGATCCGCTTCTAGTTGGGCACACCGCGCTGTGTCGCCTGCCTCCAGCGCGAAGACCCAAGCCTGGGTGAGGTGGAAGCGGCGGGCGCGGGGATCCGAATGATGGGCCATGGCTTGTTGGTGCAGGCGCGACAGCTCGGCCGCGGCACCCGGTTGGTCGTGGAGCGCGCGCAGACGCGCGTCCAACGCCTCAGGCGGCCAGGCGGCGGGCGACCCAGGCATGGAAGGCATGGGTGGGGCTGTCCATTTCGGGCGAGAAAACGCCACCGTCGAAGTTGGGTGCGCCGCGACCCTGTTGCATGCCTTGGGTCACTTGGATGTCCTCGGTCAGAACCTCTTTCCAAAGCTGGGCATTTTTTGCGCGCAGGGTCGCAAAGCTGTCCGCTTGGGCGGCGTCCTCGCTGGCATAGTAAAGCTCTACACGTTCGATGGTGTGATCGGGCGCTTTCGGATCCAGATGAGCGGCCCAAAAGTGATCCCGATGGACTGAGAAAAAGACGTTTGGATAGACCGAAGGGTACTCGGCACTTTTGTCCCATTTTGCGGGAAGGTCAGCGAAGTTCGGGAAGGCGAGGTCAGGATTGTAGACCAGGGTGCCCTGTCCCGAATGGCCCTCGTCGATAAAGCAGTAATGGTCTTCAAGCTTGGAATAGCTGTTCAGGCCCGGATGAACCCAGGGCAGGTGGTAGCTTTCGCAATTGTTTTCGAGCACCAATTTCCAATTGGCGTGGATGTCGAGCGAGAAGCTGCTATCCGCACCGCCCGCAAAGAGCGGTTTTTCGGCGAAATCCGACAGACGTTTGCGCAAGGGCGCAATGAAGTCGTCAAAGGGCTGGGCGGTGCCCGAGACATTGACAAAGACCACGTCCATGAACAGGCCCGTGCGGATCTCGCGCAGGCCGGTGCTGGCGGAATCGATGCTGTCGGTTTTGTTCACGCCAGGCCCGCCCACATGGGGGGTGGCGCGCAAGCGTCCGTCCAGCGAATAGCACCAGGAATGGTAGGGGCACCGGATCACACCGCCGAAATTACGCGGCGCGTCCACCAGTATCATGCCCCGGTGCCGGCAGACATTTTCGAACACCCGCAGATCGCCCTGGGGGTCACGGACCATCAGCAGCGGCATGCCCATAAAATCTATTGGTTTCGCGTCGCCCGGTTGGGGGACGTCTTGGCCAAATCCGATACACGCCCACCCTGCGGTGAAAATCTTTTGGCGCTCCAACGCGAAAGCCTCGGCGGAGGTATAAAGGACGCTGGGCAAGCCTTTGGCGTCCGCGACAGGGCGTGTCACTTGGGACAGCGCGGTTGACAGGGCGGCGTGGTCCAAAGCTCCCTCCGAGATCTAGGGTGCTGAAAGGGTGCCAGACAGGCCGGCCGCGCAGCCGCTTGAATGCGACAAAATCATGTCTGGGCGAGGCATGGTCGCGGCGCCAAAGCCCCAGATTTAGCAGGTGCATGTGTTGCGGCGCAGCGGATCAGAGTGTGACCCCAACATTTAGGGGCTTGGGTAAAGTCAATGTCAAAATATGACATAAATGTGGAAAAAAGTGTTTGACCTTGTACCCAGGTCTACGCCACGTTGAGTGGACCAAACCGAGCGTGCCACAAGATGTAGTATAGCCCACCAGATCTGGGAGTAACCTGGACTGTGTGGTTCCGCATCCCCTTCCTTGGCCCCGTTCGGAGAACCAAAAAACTGCACGGGGCAGACCAATGAAGATCGAACGTAAGTTCACAACCAAAGACACAGGCGCCTATGGCGCAATCCCTTTCCGCACGACCTCCTCGGAAATTCGCAATCCCGATGGGTCTGTCGTGTTCTCTTTGCCTGAGTTCGACGTGCCCGAGGGCTGGTCCCAGGTGGCAGCGGACGTTTTGGCACAGAAGTATTTCCGCAAGGCCGGCGTGCCTGCGGCCACAAAGCGGGTGCGCGAAAAGGGCGTGCCAGAGTTTTTGTGGCGCTCTGTTCCGGATGATAAAGAGCTGTCCAAACTGCCCGAGGAAGCCCGCTTTGGCGGCGAGACCTCTGCGCGCCAGGTGTTCGATCGACTGGCAGGGGCCTGGACCTATTGGGGTTGGAAGGGCGGCTATTTCACAACCGAAGCCGACGCCCAAGCCTATTTGGACGAGATGCGCTGCATGCTGGCGCGGCAGATGGCGGCCCCGAACTCCCCCCAGTGGTTCAACACGGGGCTGCATTGGGCCTATGGCATCGATGGCCCCAGCCAGGGCCATTTCTACGTGGATTACAAGACCGGCAAACTGGTCAAGTCGGACAGTGCCTATGAACACCCGCAGCCCCATGCCTGCTTTATCCAGTCGGTCACCGATGATCTGGTGAACGAAGGCGGGATTATGGATCTGTGGACCCGCGAAGCACGTCTTTTCAAATACGGCTCGGGCACCGGCACGAACTTCTCCTCCCTGCGGGCCGCGAACGAGCCGTTGGGCGGCGGCGGCAAATCATCCGGTCTCATGTCTTTTCTAAAGATCGGGGACCGGGCCGCCGGCGCCATCAAGTCGGGGGGCACCACCCGGCGCGCGGCCAAGATGGTGATCTGCGATATGGATCACCCGGACATCGAAGATTTCATCAACTGGAAAGTGGTGGAAGAGCAGAAAGTGGCCTCGCTCGTCGCGGGCTCCAAGGCCCATGAGCGGCACTTGAACGACGTTTTTGCGGCCATCCGCTCTTGGGATGGGCGCGAGCAGGATGCGTTTGATCCAAAGCAAAATCCGGCCCTGAAAGTTGCGATCAAAGCTGCGAAAGCGGCGTTGATCCCGGACGCTTATGTCAAACGCATCCTGCAATATGCCGAGCAGGGCTACAGCTCGATCGAGTTTCCCACCTATGACACAGATTGGGACAGCGACGCCTATCTGACGGTGGCCGGCCAGAACTCCAACAACTCCGTTCGGGTGACGGATGCCTTTTTGAAGGCGGTCGAAGAGGATGCGGATTGGGCCCTGATCCGGCGCACCGACGGTAAGACCGCCAAGACCGTGCGGGCACGCGAGTTGTGGGATCAGATCGGCCATGCGGCCTGGGCCTGTGCGGATCCGGGCATCCAATACCACGACACGGTGAACGCCTGGCACACCTGCCCCGAGGATGGGCAGATCCGCGGCTCGAACCCGTGTTCGGAGTACATGTTCTTGGACGACACGGCCTGTAACCTTGCGTCCATGAACCTGCTGACCTTCCACAAGGATGGCGTGTTTCAGGCCGAGGAGTATATGCACGCAACCCGCCTGTGGATGATGACCCTAGAGGTCTCGGTCCTGATGGCGCAGTTCCCAAGCCCCGCGATAGCAGAGCTGAGCTATAAGTTCCGCACCACCGGCTTGGGCTATGCCAATATCGGCGGCTTGTTGATGAACATGGGCTATTCCTATGACAGCGATGAGGGCCGTGCGCTTTGCGGGGCTTTGACCGCGATCATGACCGGCGTGTGCTATGCCACGAGTGCCGAGATGGCGTCCGAAGTGGGTGCGTTCCCGGGCTATGCGCCCAATGCCGACCACATGTTGCGGGTGATGCGCAACCACCGCCGGGCCGCTTATGGCGAGACGGACGGGTATGAAGGGTTGGCGGTGCCGCCGGTACCGCTGGACCACGCCAACTGCCCGGATCAACGCTTGGTCAGCCTGGCGCACACCGCCTGGGACGAGGCGCTGACCCTGGGCGAGCAGCACGGGTATCGCAATGCGCAGGCAACTGTGATTGCCCCCACGGGCACCATCGGCCTGGTGATGGATTGCGACACCACGGGGATCGAGCCCGATTTCGCGCTGGTGAAGTTCAAGAAGTTGGCCGGCGGCGGGTATTTCAAGATCATCAACCAATCCGTGCCGGCGGCCTTGGCCACCTTGGGCTATGGCTCGGCGGAGGCAGAGGAGATCGTGGCCTACGCGGTGGGCCATGGCACCCTTGGCAACGCACCCCATATCAACCCGACCTCCTTGGTGGGCCATGGGTTTGGGGAGGCTGAGATCGCCAAGATCGAGGCAGCGCTGCCCACGGCCTTCGACATCCGCTTTGTGTTCAACCAATGGACCCTGGGGGCGGAGTTCTGCGAAGGCACTTTGGGCATTCCCACGGACAAGCTGAATGACCCAGCTTTGATTTGCTGCGGCATCTGGGCTTTAGCCGCGCGCAAATTGAAGCCGCGAACAACCATGTCTGCGGGACCATGACGCTGGAAGGTGCTCCGTTCCTCAAAGACGAGCATCTGGGCGTGTTCGATTGCGCCAACCCATGCGGTAAGATCGGCAAACGCTATCTGTCCGTGAACAGCCACATCCATATGATGGCAGCGGCTCAAAGCTTCATCTCGGGCGCGATTTCCAAAACGATCAACATGCCCAATGATGCGAGCATCGAGGATTGCAAAGAGGCCTATCTGCTCAGCCACCGCTTGGGCGTGAAGGCCAATGCGCTGTACCGGGATGGCTCTAAGCTCAGCCAGCCCTTGTCCGCGGCCCTGATCGACGAGGATGAGGATCTCGAAGAGACCTTGTTCGAAGCGCCCGCAGGCGAACGGGCCCAGGTGCTTGCTGAAAAGATCGTGGAGAAGGTGATCGTCAAAGAGATCATTCGCCGCGACCGCGCCAAGCTGCCCGAGCGGCGCAAGGGCTATACCCAAAAGGCCATTGTCGGCGGGCATAAGGTCTATCTGCGCACGGGCGAGTACGAAGATGGCAAGCTGGGCGAGATCTTCATCGACATGCACAAGGAAGGTGCATCCTTCCGAAGCCTGGTCAACTGCTTCGCAATAGCAGTATCCATTGGCTTGCAGTACGGTGTACCACTCGAGGAATTTGTTTCCAAGTTCACCTTCACTCGATTCGAACCATCCGGCATGGTGGATCACCCGAATATCAAGAGTGCATCCTCTGTCATTGA
>JBCBNR010000161.1:0-6826 GCA_039821665.1 Pseudomonadota bacterium | reverse complement strand
CTGCAAGCGCGGGCCCAGGACGAGACGCCCTGGTGCCTTTATGTCGGGTTGGTCGCCCCCCATTTCCCCCTGGTGTGCCCCGAGCCCTATTTCGGGATATATCCGCCCGACAGCCTGCCCCCCGTCAAGGCGCATCCAAGCGACGGGCACCAACGCCACCCTTGGGTGGAGCGTCTGACCGCCTTTGACGACAGCGAGGCGAAGTTCACGGACAGGGCCGAGCGTCTGAGCGCCCTGTGCGCCTATTATGGGCTGATCTCATGGCTCGATCACAATGTAGGGCAGATTTTGGCCGCGCTGGAGGCATCGGGGCTGAGCGCACGCACCCGTGTGATCTATACGTCCGACCACGGGGATAATGCCGGGGCACGGGGCCTCTGGGGCAAATCCACCATGTACGAGGAAAGTGCGGCCATTCCCCTGATCCTATCGGACCCGGACCTTGAACCGGGCATCTGCCACACACCTGTCAGCCTGGTAGATATCTCTCACACCATCGCGGGCCACTTTGGGGCAGAGCTTTCGGGCGGCACTGGCGCATCGCTTTTTGACATGGCCTCAGCGCCCTATGATCCCGATCGCGTGGTGTTCAGCGAATACCATGCGGCCGGCGCCGCATCGGCTGCGTACATGATCCGTAAAGGCCGCTGGAAGCTGATCGAGTATCTCGGTTTTGCGCCCGAGCTGTTCGATTTGGAGACGGACCCTGAGGAAATGGTCAACCGCGCAGATGACCCGACATGTTTGGGGGTGCTGCAAGAGTTGCGACAGGCGCTTGCGGCCATATGCGACCCCATAGCCGTCGATGCCCAAGCCCATGCGGATCAAGAAGCGTTGATCGCGGCCTATGGCGGATTGGACAAGGCCATCCGCGAGACGATGACCATTGCCAGCGGCACCCCGCCCCCCAGCCTCGCCGGGGACAGATGATGCCTAGGGCGATCCAGCGCAGATGAGGGGGGTGCATCCCAATACGGTTTTGGGCCTGCTGTGCGTGGCCTTTGGCGCAGGGCTTTTTCTGCTTTGGATACCGATGGACACGGGCTCTGCCTATCTTGTCAAACAGCGCGGGCAATTGTCCCTGGGCGATGCGCTGGCACCCGGCTTTGCGGCCAGCCTGCTTGCACTGTCGGGGTTGCTTTTGTTGCTCGGCCCGAAAGCGGCGGATGTCAAACGTCTCACCACCGGGCATCTGCGGTTTTTGGGGGTGGTGCTGGCCCTTGTTGTGGCCAGCCTGCTGGTGATGCGCTGGGCAGGCCCGCTGCTCGCATCCATCCTGGCGGAGGAAGACTACCGCGTGTTGCGCGACACGGCCCCTTGGAAGCATATCGGATTTGTCGCAGGCGGCAGCCTTTTGGTCAGCGGCTTGATTGCGGTGGTGGAGCGTGGATGGACCTGGCGCGCTGCGGCCATCGGTCTGGGGGCGGCTTTGGCCATCATTGCACTGTATGATCTGCCCTTTGACGATCTGTTATTGCCCCCCAACGGGGATGTGTGATGGGTGCGCTGGACTATATCTGGGCAGGCGTCCTTGCGGTGTTCTTGGGGCCAGAGGCGTTTTCGATCTTTGGCCTTCCCATCTCGATCACGGTCCTGATGGTGCTTTTGGGCCTTGCCATCGGCGTGGTGGTCGGGGCCACGCCTGGCCTGGGGCAGGTCATTGCCTTGGCGATATCGCTGCCCATCCTGATCTCGATCTTCGGGTTTAACCCGGATGCCCTGTTGCCCGTGATGGGCTTTATGGTGGGCATCATGAAAGGCAGCACCGTGGGCGGCGCTGTGCCGGCGATCCTGTTCAACACGCCGGGCACGCCGGATGCCTATATGACCACGCTCGACGGCTATCCCATGACCCAGCGGGGCGAGGCGCGCCGGGCGCTGCGCATTGCCCATGTTTCGTCGGTCTCGGGGGACACGTTTTCCGACATCTGCCTGTTTGTCTTCGCCCCGTTCCTGGCCATCCTGGTGGAGCGGTATTTGGACTTGCCAGAGAAGACTGCGCTGATCCTGCTGTCGCTTAGCTTCATTGCAGCCATCGTCGGGCGCGAACCGGCTAAGGGCCTGCTGGCCGCAGCCCTTGGGTTGTTTTTCGTCTATGTCGGTACGGGAGAGGAGTTTTATCCACGCCTCTCCCTGGGTCAGCCTGCCCTGTCGGGGGGCATTCCCATCACAGCGGCGGTGATCGGTACGCTTGTCATCGGCTCGATCTTTGCGGAGTTAGAGAAGTTGTGGCGCGAACAAGCCTATCAAGGGCGCATCAACGCCGTGGCACAAGGGCCTGACGCCCGGCTTAGTTGGGCCGACTTGCGGCGTCTTGCGCCCTATATCTCGCGCTCGGCCATGATCGGGACAGGGATCGGCGCCCTGCCCGGAATCGGCTCGGTCCTGGCGGCAACCTTGGGCTATACCTCGGGTGCGGCGCGGTATCGCGCGCGCAAACCCAAGGATGCCCCGGCCTTTGGCCAAGGTGCGCCCGAGGGGATTGCCGCGACAGAGGCTGCAAACTCCTCCGTTGCCGGGGCAAACCTGATCCCGGTTTTGTCGCTGGGCATTCCGGGCAACACGGCCGCGGTGTTTCTGATCCTGGCTGCCGACAGCATCGGCGGGTTCAACCCAGGCCCATCCGTGTTCCGCTTTACCCAAGACCCGAACCCGGAGTTGATCATCGCGTTTGGTCTTTTCACCACCATGGTGATTGCGAATCTAGCCAATTGGACCTTTGGCGGGGTGCTCATGCGGTCCATGGGGGCCATGACACGGGTGCCAAAGCAGCATTTGCTGCCGGTGGTGCTGCTGCTAACCTTTGCCTCGCTCTATGTCCAAGACACCAGCATGAGCGTTCTGGCCTTCGCCACGTTCTTCGGCGCTTTGGGCTATGGGATGTTGAAGCTTGGCATCACCCCCCTGCCCTTTGTGATCGCCTTTGTGCTGGGCCGGCAATTGGAAGATACGGCGCGCCAGGCCTTTTCGGCCACCGGGGGGGACCCGTTCTTTCTGGTCAGCAGTCCTTTGGCCGCGCTCTTTTGCGCGGCGGGCGTGGCGGTGGTCGTGCTGTCCATGCGCCGGACACCCTAGCCCCGCCCCTTAGCCTTGGGCGCGCTTAAGCTGTTGGTGTTCATCCTCCACCAAGCCTATTTTCCAATAGCCCGAAACATAGGTGTCGGCGCGCGGCACCTGTCGCTCTTGATGAAGGTAGGCGCGCAAGGCTTGGATGACGCCGCTTTCGCCGGCAATGCAGGTCTGAACGCGCCCCTCAGGCCAGGGCATGGCGCGAAAGAACCGCTCCTGCGCGTCTGACGGGGTGTGGGCGTCTTTGTGGATCAGCCAATGCAAGCTCACCCCGTCTGGGGCTGCGATGTCTTGGGCATCTTCCAAGCTGGGCACCTCGAACACCGCAATGCCTTTGGCGTCACGCGGCATCGCCTCCAACGTCGCGGCCGCCACAGGCAGGGCCGATAGGTCGGCTGCCACCAAATACCAATCCGCCTCAAACCGGGTGACTTTGGGGGTGCTAGGGCCCGCAAAGCCCAAGAAACTGTCCTCGGTGGCACGCGCCGCCCAGGCAGAGGCAGGCCCCTCATCCCCATGGGCCACAAAGTCGATGGCAAGCTCCCCGGTGCTCGCATCGAAACTGCGCACCGTATAGGTTCGTTTGGTGATCCTCGCCCCACTGGTCAGCCGTGCGGCGAAGGCCTCTCTGCTCTCCCCCGGCTCGGGGATCAACAGCTTGCAATTGCCCCCTTCGCGCCCTTCGGGGAACCCGTCCAACGCGGGGCCCGCAAAGACGACGCGGATCATGTTGGGTGTCAGATGCCAGGCCCGTTTGACGGATAACAAGCGGGGTGAGGTGGGCGCAGTTTTGGATTTGCTAGGGCGTGGGCGTGTCAACATGGGGGGATCAAGGTTCCTGAGTGATTTTATCAGAAATAGGAAAGCCCTCCGTCGTGATCAAGGGAAGGCCCTAATAAGACCTTTGACATGCGCTTGGATCAACGCTTTTGCCTCGGCCACCAGCGGCGGCTGTGGCTGCGCGGTGCGGGTCACCAAACCGACCGGCCGCAGGATCGGAGGGGTGCCGATGGCATGCCAGGTGAGCCCTGCCCCCGCCTGCCCGGCCACGGCCAGGCGCGGCAGCACAGCCACCCCATAGCCAAAGCGCACCAAATCCAGCGCGCTGGTGGAGCGTCCGACCTCCACCCCCCAGTGAGCGGGCGTGTCTTGGCGGGCCATGGCGTCGTCAATCAGCAGTCGATTGCCCGTGCCGCGCGCAGGTAGAATGACACGCTCCCCTTGCAGATCCGACCAATCCAGGGGCGCGCGCGCGCCCAAAGGGTGGTCTGGCGGGGTCACCAGAACAAGGGGATCGTCCATCACAGGGATGAACTGGGTCGCAGCGGACTGGAACGAGATCGAACTGAGGCCAAGGTCCGCATCGCCCTTTTCCACCGCGTCCGTCACATCATTGGCAGAAAGGTCAAGTAGACGCAGACGCAGGCCCGGCGCTTTCGCGTGCAACGCTTGCAAGGCAGGCAACAGAATGGGCCCAAGGGCTGTTGGAATACTGGCCACCGTCAGCACCTGGGCGCGCTGACGGGCAAAGGCCTGGGTCTCATCGCGCAGGGCGCGTGTCGTCTCCTGCGCTGTGTCCACCAGCATCTCGGCGCTGACCTTCAGGCGCTTGGCCGCGAGGGTTGGACGCACGGCTCGCGTGGTCCGCTCGAACAGGGTGGAGCCCAAAGCGTCCTCCAACTTGTGGATGCGCCGGGTGATCGAGGGTTGCGACAGGTTCAGGCGCACGGCGGCTTGATGAAAGCTGCCTGTCTCCATCACCGCGAGAAAGGCCTGAAGGTCTGCAAAGTCGTAATTGATACGCATATCTGAATAATCATACGCTCAAATCAATTGGTCAAATCAATCCTATCCCCCTAAACCTCCCCCTATGAGCAGTGGCGCGGACATCACCCCAGACATTCTTGTGATCGGCGGCGGCAATGCGGCCTTGTGTGCCGCCATCACCGCGGCCGAGGCAGGCGCACGCGTGATGATCCTTGAAGCCGCGCCAAAGCCCTATCGCGGCGGAAACTCACGCCATACCCGCAACTTTCGCTTTATGCACAACGGCCCCCTGGGCCCACTGGTCGACAGCTACACTGAGGAGGAATACCTCGCGGACCTTCTGAAGGTCACGGACGGCAAGACAGACATCGCCCTTGCGCGCCAGGTCATCGCCGCCTCCGAGGCGTGTTTGCCGTGGATGGAGGCGCGCGGCGTGCGCTTTCAGCCCTCGCTCTCGGGCACCCTGTCGCTGGCGCGCACGAACGCGTTTTTCTTGGGCGGTGGCAAGGGGTTGGTGAACGCGTATTATCGCACCGCAAAGTCCCTTAAGATTGAGGTGCGCTACGAGGCCAAGGTCACCCATCTGGAGATGGAGGACGAGCGTGTCGTGCGGGTGGATTACACGGACCAAGGTCAGACCCGCAGCCTGTGCCCCAAGGCGGTGGTTGTGGCGGCGGGTGGCTTTCAGGCGGATCTGGATTGGCTGGTGCGGGCCTGGGGGCCTGCTGCACGGAATTTTCTGATCCGCGGCACGCCCTATAATCGGGGCGAGGTGTTGGCGGATCTGCTGGATCAAGGGATCGCACAGGTGGGCGACCCGACCCAATGTCACGCGGTGGCCATCGACGGGCGCGCGCCAAAGTATGACGGCGGCATTGTCACGCGGCTCGACTGCGTGCCGTTCTCGATCGTTGTGAACAGCCATGGCGCGCGCTTTTATGACGAGGGGGAGGATGTCTGGCCCAAACGCTATGCGATCTGGGGCCGCTTGGTGGCCGAGCAGCCGGACCAGGTGGGCTATGTCATCATCGACGCAAAGTCGCTGGACCTGTTCATGCCATCGGTCTTTCCGCCGCTTCAGGCTGACACAATCGAAGGGTTAGCCGAGGAAATGGGCCTGCCCCCACAGGCGCTGCGTGCCACGGTGGAGGAGTTTAACGCGGCCTGTGGCGACACCAGTGCCTTTCATCCGACCGAATTGGATGGGGTTTCGACCACCGGTCTGACACCGCCCAAAACCAATTGGGCGCGCCCCCTGACCGAGCCGCCTTTCTATGGCTACTCCCTGCGCACGGGCGTGACCTTTACCTATCTTGGCCTCAAAGTGGACGAGCGGGCGCAATGCTCCGTCGGGAACCGACCAGTTGCGAACCTTTGGGCCGCGGGCGAGACGATGGCAGGTTCGATCCTCGGCCAAGGCTATCTGGCGGGGTTTGGCATGACCATTGGCACGGTGATGGGGCGCATCGCAGGGGCAGAGGCCGCACGCTATGCAGGTTGATCTGGTTCAAGAGGCGCGCAGACAAGCGCAGATTTGCAATGCCTGCCGGTATTGCGAGGGATATTGCGCGGTGTTTCCCGCGATGCACCGGGAGCGGGAGTTCAGCACCGGGGATCTCAGCCATTTGGCCAATCTGTGCCATAACTGCCGGGGGTGTTACTACGCCTGCCAGTACACCGCGCCCCACGAGTTCGACCTCAACCTGCCGCGCGCGCTGGCCGATCTGCGCCAGGACAGCTGGAAGGCCCATGCTTGGCCCGCAGGCTTCGCGCGGGCCTTTGATCGCTCAGGCGTGGTGGTGACGGCCGTTCTGATCCTATTGCTGACCCTTGTCTTTGCCCTGGTCCAGGCGGTGCGCCCTGCGGACGGGGCGGGGTTTTATGCCTATTTGTCCCACACGGTGATGGTTTCCCTGTTTGCCCCCGCTTTCGTGCTGCCCCTTGCGGCCCTTTGCCTTTCGCTTCGGCGCTATTGGCGCGCAGCGGGAGG
>JBCBNR010000160.1:0-6860 GCA_039821665.1 Pseudomonadota bacterium | reverse complement strand
GTTCCGGGACCGCGATAGGTACAGACCAGTCGAGCCGTGATCGCGTCTATGTGGAATTTCCTGCAGGCGTTTGTGGTAACAGGCTCCAACCTCAGCCTCAGATAGGTCACACCCAGCAGGTCCGCGAACATATCCGCCAGCGAAACAATGTCAGCGTGAAGCCAGTCTCGGCTGTCGTCTTTTGGAAGGCCTGCAATGTCGAACAGGTGTTCAACGGTTTGGCCAATTTTGTGTGCCGGCAGAACGACCCGGCCACGGGGCAGAACCTCCGGGCCGAGGGCGTCTAGCCAGGCTTGCACCGCTGGCGGTGTCTGCCGCCGCCAAACTGCGGCCGCACAGCCAGGTTGCAAGAAAGCCTTCAGCGATGCGGGCGTGTCTGCGACGGCAACGCCGATCGCCGCCCCTTCGATGGTTTTACGGACGAGGTTCATGCAGCCTCCGTCGTGCGGCGCCAGACCGGAAAAGGATCGGGATAGTCGGGCAGATCGTCAGGGCCGGAGGTCGCCTCGGCCGGGACAAGACACGCGTCCAACCGAGCCTTGAGGTACGGCCAGTCGAAACCTGCGCCGATAAAGACAAGCTCTTGGCGGCGATCGCCCCAGGGCTCCTGCCAATGGGCTTGCATGTAGGATTGCGCATGGGCGTCCTCTGGCCACCGCTCCTTGGGAACCGATGCCCACCAAGTGCCAAGGGGCTTCACGCTCGACAAAGCCCCTGCCAGCGAAAACTCGATCACCCATTCCGGGCGGGTCGAAATCCAGAAATGCCCTTTTGCGCGGACCACATTGGGCATCATCTCTTGTAGCAAGGCTTTGATCTTTTCGGGAATGAAGGGGCGGCGCGCCCGGTAAACCTGTGACGTGACCCCGTACTCCTCCGTCTCGGGGACATGATCGGCAAAGCCATAAAGCTCTTTGGCCCAGGTGGGATGTTCGTGGGCCTTCTGGAAGTCAAACAGACCAGTATCGAGGATCTTGTCGGTCGCGACCGCCGACTGGTTGGTCTCGATGATCTGAGCGTCAGCGTTGAGGCTGCGGATGATTTTGCGGGCAGCATCGACCTTTTGGGGACCAGCATCATCCACCTTGTTAAGGATGACAACATCGGCGAATTCGATCTGATCAGTGAGAAGATGCACCAGCGTGCGCTCATCCTCCTCTCCTAGGGTCTCCCCCCGGTCGCTGAGGAAATCATGGGAGGAATAGTCGTTCAGCAGGTTCACCGCATCGACCACGGTCACCATGGTGTCCAACCGGGCGACATCAGACAGGCTGTCGCCGAACTCGTCACGGAAGTCGAAGGTTGCGGCGACCGGCAAGGGCTCGGAAATGCCCGTGGATTCGATCAGCAGATAATCGAAACGACCCTCGGCCGCGAGGCGGCGCACCTCCTCCAACAAATCATCGCGCAACGTGCAGCAGATGCAGCCATTCGACATCTCCACCAAGGTCTCGTCCGTGCGGCTCAGCTCGGTGTCGGCGCGCACAAGGTCCGCATCGATGTTCACCTCGGACATGTCATTGACGATGACGGCAACCCGGCGCCCTTCGCGATTGTTCAGAACCTTGTTCAACAGGGTCGTTTTTCCTGCGCCGAGAAAACCAGAAAGAACCGTGACAGGCAGGCGATTGTCTTGCATGGGTGATCTCCGAACGGATGCGTTGAGACTCACGCAACCTATCGTGTTACTAGAATAATGCAACTGAGTTTGTTACGAATAGCGCCTGCTTGGAGAGAAATCGCACATGAAGCGCAACAGTCGCCTTTCCCTCGCCCTGCATACGCTTGGCCATATGGCCGGTGAACCCGACCGTGTTCGCACATCAGCCGAAATTGCCGAGCATGCGGGCACCAACCCTGTGGTGGTGCGCAGGGTTCTGGGCAAGCTGCGGGAGGCTGGGCTGCTGACGTCTGAGAAGGGCCATGCCGGGGGCTGGAAGCTGGCAAGACCACCCAGGCAGATCACCCTGGCCGATGTGTACCTGGCATTGGATGAAAGCTTGATTGCGACTGACAGTGACGACCAGGTTCCGTCTTGTTCGGTGGAGCATGCTCTGCATCGGCGTGTGACGGGGGTTATGAAGGATATCGAGCAAAGCCTGATCGAACGGCTCGGGGAAACCAGCATTGATGAGATGCGAGGGGCGTAGGGAAGCCCCCTGGTGGTACAGGCCAAACACGCGTGGCCGGACATACGTATGCCCTGTGCAGCACAAGACAGCCGACGCGGTTCCACTCTGAGGCGAAGTTGAAGGACACTAAAGCGCCGCTGCAACCACCCCTCAAGGGTAGGGGCGATCCACGGCATTAGGTGACGTCACCACCCCCCTTGGGGACGACCGGCGCAAAAACCGTTAAGGCTTAAGAGTAGGTGATTATCTGGTCGGAGTGGCGAGATTCGAACTCACGACCCCTGCCTCCCGAAGACAGTGCTCTACCAGGCTGAGCTACACTCCGACGCAGGACGACCTACGCCGCTTTGCGGGCTGAGGCAAGGGGCTGTGATGGGCGAGCTATGTGCCGTGATCGCGCGCGCCACGGCCCTTAGGGTAGCGTGCTGCGCGACCCTCGACCATCTTTGACAGTCAACCCCGCTTGGACGGTGGCCTAAGCGCTGGCGCCCAGTTTTGCGACGATCGCGTCACCCATCTCTTGTGTGGTCAAGGGGGTGTGCCCTTCGGTCCCGATCAGATCGGCAGTGCGGTGTCCATCGGCAAGCACCTTTTCGATCGCCTGCTCGATCTCGGTGGCCACAGCGCCCTCGTCAAAGCTGTAGCGCAGCGCCATGGCAAAGCTGAGAATGCAGGCAATGGGATTGGCCTTGCCTGTGCCAGCAATATCCGGGGCCGACCCATGTACCGGCTCGTACAGCGCCTTGGGGCGCCCGTTGTCCATGGGTGCGCCGAGGCTGGCCGAGGGCAGCATGCCCAGCGACCCGGTCAACATCGCCGCACAATCGCTGAGGATGTCGCCGAACAGATTGTCGGTCACGATGACATCGAATTGCTTGGGCCAGCGCACCAACTGCATGGCCCCTGCATCCGCATACATGTGGCTTAGCTCCACATCCGGATACTCGTTGTCATGGACCCACTGCACCTCTTCACGCCACAGAATGCCGCTTTCCATGACATTGGCTTTCTCCATCGAACACACCTTGTTCGAGCGTTTGCGTGCCAACTCAAAGGCCGAGCGGGCGACCCGGCGGATCTCGTCGGTGGTGTAGCGCTGGGTGTTCACCCCGATGCGACCACCCTGATTGTCGTCGATGATGCCGCGCGGCTCGCCAAAATAAACGCCCGAGGTCAGTTCGCGGATGATCATGATGTCCAAGCCCCCGATCACCTCGCCCTTGAGCGACGAGAAGTCTGCCAGCGCGTCGAAGCATTGGGCCGGGCGCAGGTTGGAGAACAGGTCCATCTCTTTGCGAAGGCGCAACAGCCCACGCTCGGGCTTTACGGAAAAGTCGAGGTCGTCGTATTTTGGCCCGCCGACGGCCCCCAGCAGAACCGCATCTACCTCTTGTGCCTTGGCCATGGTCGCGTCGCTGAGCGGCACCCCGTGGACGTCGTAGGCCGCACCGCCCACCAGATCTTCGGACACATCAAAGGTCAGGTCACGGTTGGTGGCGCACCAGTCGATCACTTTGCGCACTTCGACCATAACCTCGGGGCCGATGCCGTCGCCGGGCAGGATCAAAAGGGAAGGGTTCGACATCGGGGCCACCTCTCAGCAATTCCGTCATCGGGTCGCTAGCGCTTGGGCGCGCAGGGGTCAAGGGATGGGCCGTGATCCAGGGCGGGGCTTTGGCGCGTATTCTCTATGACCGTTTGCGAAAGGACAGCCATGGCGCGCGTTTGGATCTTAATGCTGGTGATGCTCGCAACGCCACTTTGGGCGCAGGTGGGGCAGTTCCCTAGCGTGGTGGCGGATGACCTAAACGGGCGCGCGGTGCAACTGCCCGAAGACCTGCCCAGCGACCCTGCGATTGTGATCGCCGCGTTCAAACGCAATGACCAGCGCGCTGTCGACACCTGGGTCACGGGGATGGACCTTAAAGGCGCGCTCGACGGGCAATGGATCGAGCTGCCGGTGATTGCGCCGGGCTTTCGCATCATGAAACCCATCATCGACAACGGCATGCGGTCTGGCATCACCCAAAGCGAGGACCGGGCGCGCGCAATCACCCTGTTTCGCAACCGCGACACCTTTGTCGCGCGCTTTGGCGAGACGCGGTTTGACCGCATCTATGTGCTGGTGGTCCGCCGCTCTGGCGAGATTCTGCATGCCGAGCCCGGGGCCTATACCGCCCAAGGGGCTGCGCGGATACGGGCGGCGATGGCGCGCTAGACTGGACCCTCAGCGCCCAAACGCGATTATCAGCTTTTCCTGACCGAAAAGCCGCTATAGGGTCCCGCATCGATTGAGCCCGAGGCCCCCCGCGATGCTTGAGACCCTTCAATCCTATGCCCTGGATGCGCAGAGGATCGCGTTGGACTGGTTGACCAGCCCTGCGGCCATCTCGCAGTTCGCCCTTCTGATCCTGTCCTATGCGATCGCCCTGGGCCTGAACCGCCGGTTGCAGCCGCTGTTGCAGCGCGTGTTGGACCCGGGCGAGGCGCAAACCACCTTTGCCAAGGCGCGTCGCTTTGCGCTGATGTTCCTGCCGCTGCTGCTGCCATTGCTCGCCTACGGGCTAACGGCGATCGGGGAGCAGGCCACCCGCTCGATCTTTGGGTCCGGTGCCGTGATCGCGTTCGGCAAACGGGTGTTCATCTTCCTGGCTGTGCGTCAGATTGTTCAGCATATCTTGACGGATTCCTTCCTCAGGCTCCTTGGCAAATACGTATTTATCCCGCTTGCCGCCATTTATGTGGTGGGCTTGTTGGGCACAGTGGAGCTTTGGGCGGCCGAAACACGCGTTGGTGTCGGCAACATCCAGATGCCGATCCTGGGCATCTTTCAGGCGGTGGTGTTCGGGGGTCTGTTGTTCTGGCTGGGGCGTTGGTCCTCGGACACCGGTACGGGCTATATCCGCGCGCAAGAAGAAATGCGCCCCCCCACACGAGAATTGGCGGCCAAGGCGTTCGAGATGGCGGTGTTCGCCATCGCGGCCCTGCTGTTGTTCAACATCCTTGGCCTGGATCTTTCAGCGCTTGCCTTGCTGTCCGGTGCGGTGGGTGTGGGCTTGGGCTTTGGTCTGCAAAAGATCGCGTCCAACTTTATCTCGGGCATCATCCTGCTGCTCGAAGGTCAGGCCACCGTGGGTGATTACGTGGAGCTTGATGGCGGCGAGGCTGGGACCATCATCAAGATGATGATGCGCGCCACGATCCTAGAGACGTTCGACGGCAAATGGATTGTGGTGCCTAATGAGGATTTCATCACCAGTCGGATCGTGAACTGGTCGGATGCAGGCTCGGGCAACCGGTACGAGGCTGCATTCTCGGTCTCTTACGACACCGATATCATGCGCGTACCCCCGATCATCGAGGCAGCGGTGGCCACCCATCCCGGCGTGTTGACCGCGCCAGAGCCCCCCGATTGCGAGCTGCGCGGCTTTGGCGACAGCGGCATCGATTTCGCGGTCGAGTTTTGGGTGGAAGGCATCGACGATGGCAAAAATCGGTTCACGTCCGACGTGCTGTTTTTGATTTGGAAAGCACTGAAAGACAACGACATCGAAATTCCCTTCCCACAGCGCGAGCTGCGCGTGCGGGGCGGCGGGCCTTTGATGGCAGTCGTTCAGAAGGACAGCTGATCGACCCTCCGGGGGGAGTATTTCTTGGAAACTCGATGGGCCGCTCAGGGCAGTGAAATATCCACCCAGACCAGATGATGGTCTGAGGCCCGCGCTTTGCCGCTGCCCAGCAAACCCGCCAGCGGATCATCCGGGGCAGGCCAAAAGACGCCACTGGCGCGGATGCCAAGCGTGGTTGTGGGCAGCACATAATCCACCCTCAGATTGCCCGGGCCGCGCGCATCATTGAAGTCGGCCGTGTCCAATCCAGCCTCGCCCCGGTGGCCAATGTTGGCCCCACCTTGGGTTTCGGACGCAAGCCGGGCACCGTCCGAGGTTGGGCGCGGGTCGGTCAGCCGTGGATGGGACAAAAGGGCCTGGATCGCCCCATGGCGGCCATCCCCATCAAACGGGTCCGCGTTCAAATCCCCCATGATCACCGCAAAACGCCCTTCGAACCCTGCGCTGCGGCCTTGGTCGTCGGTGAGGGGAACACCATCGAGGTATTGGGTGAAAAAGCCGATCTCGGCTGCGTTACGCAATCCGTTGAAATCCTCGGGTCCATCAAAAACCGGTGGGGTGGGATGGGCCGCAAGGATATGCAAAGTGGTGTCCGCGATTTTTACCGGCACGTCCCAATGCGACTTGGAGGACAGCCGCATTTGGCTGTGCACCTCAGCGCTGGGAAACGGGCTGCCATCGGCGCGCTGGGGCAGCTGTGCCTCTGGAAGCTCCGCCCAGCGCAAGGTGCGAAAGCTGCGGATAGCGTCGTGGTCTAACGCAAATCGGGACAGAAGCGCCATGGCATATTGCCCAGGGAACCTGCCATAGCCGTGGGCGTCTTGAGGGTCATTGGTGCGGCCATTGCCATCAAGATCTAGGCCCGAGGGCTGGCCGGTGTTGGAGGGACCTGCAAAGTTGTAAGGCAGGTCCAGCCCTTCGGGACCCACGCCCAGCGCAGCCGCAAAGGCGGCAAGGGCGATGCCGTCGCGGTCATGGTCGAACTCGTTGATCAGCAAGATGTCAGGCCGCACCTTCTGAAGGATCGCGATGACGTTCTTGATTTGCGCAACGGCCCGGGTGTTTTGCTGCGGGACATCCGTTCGGGCCAAGATGCGCA
>JBCBNR010000159.1:0-6928 GCA_039821665.1 Pseudomonadota bacterium | reverse complement strand
GGACGCTGGTTCCACCCGTCGGCTATCTTGAGCGGTTGCGCGAGATCTGTGACGCCCATGGCAGTGTGTTGGGCGTTGACGAGGTGATCACCGGCTTTGGTCGGATGGGCACGAACTTTGCCGCCGACAAGTTTGGGGTGGTGCCCGATATCATGACCACCGCCAAAGCGATCACCAACGGCTCTATGCCCATGGGCGCTGTGATCGTGAAAGACGAGATCTACGAGACGGTGACCGATGGCTCGGCCCCCGGTGCGATCGAGTTCTTCCACGGCTACACCTATTCCGGGCATCCGGCGGCCTGTGCGGCGGGTCTGGCGTCGCTGGCCATCTACGAGGAGGAGGGGCTGTTCCAGCGCGCGGCTGACATGTCCGACTATTTCGCGGATGCCATGCACTCGCTGGCCGATCATCCGATGGTGATGGATGTGCGCACGATCGGGATGATGGCGGGGGTCGAAGTGCACAAGGACACCAATCCGGGCAAGCGCGGTACGGCCTTGCAAAAGGACATGTTCTGGAACGGGCTGCATGTGAAGTTCACAGGCGATGTCGGGATCGTGGCGCCGATGTTCATCGCCGAGCGCGCCCATATCGACGAGATCACCGAGAAGTTCCGCAAAACCCTGGATCAACACCAAGTCTGAGCGTGATCTTCACCAAGGGTTAACACCCCTAAATATCTGGTAAAGCGCCGCTTTCTGAGCGGCGCTTTTTACTTGTGACAAAGTTTAATAGCCCCAGCGCAGACGCATCCCTTGCGACAAGTTACAGATTTATTCGGTAATTTATCTCGCAGTAACGGGTGCTTTCATGAACACAATCACCAGAGACGGTCAGACCTATGTCCTGACATTTCAAGACGAATTCGACGGCAATTCCGGCAGCTACTGGCAGGGTTTCGGCTCTGACGGGATCTGGTCGACCTCCTACTCTCCCCATTTGGAGGATATGCGGTGGCTTACCTCCAACAACGAGCAGCAATTCTACGTGGATCCGGATGATCCGAACCTGGCCTCGCCCTTCACGGTTTCGGGCGGCGTCATGACCATCCACGCATCCGAACTGACGGCGGCCGAACAAGCCTTCAGTGACGGGCAGGACTATGCCTCGGGGTTGCTTACGACCGAGATGACCTTTGGCGCCACCTCGGGCTATATCGAGATCAGCGCGGACATCCCTGACCAGGTTGGGTTCTGGTCGTCCTTTTGGTTGCTCCCTGCAGATGGCGATTGGTCGTCCGAGATCGATGTTTTCGAGATTTTGGGCCATGACGCGGACACTGTTTACACCAATGCTTGGGTCGATGGCGTGGGTCATTCGGTGGCCATCGACGACACCGATGCAGGCAATGGGTTTCACACCTATGGTCTGCAATGGGATGACACTGGGATCGAGTGGTTTATCGACGGCCAGCTTGTGCGCAGCTCCACCACCACCATCACCGAGGAGATGTATCTCTCGCTCTCTCTCGCGGTTGGGGGCTGGGCCGGTGACACGGATGCGACCACCGATTTCACGGATGGTATGAGCATCGATTACGTGCGTGTCTACGAGTTGGACAGCAACCCGGATCGAAACGAGGCGATCCTTGCAGGCGACAGCTTCAAGCCCTCCAAAAAGCACGGTGGCACGGATGCGGACAATACGCTGTTCGGCTCGCGATGGGCGGATGAGTTGGACGGGATGGACGGCAACGATCTGATCTATGCCCGCAAAGGGGACGATACGGTCACCGGTGGTTCGGGCAATGACGAGATCTACGGCGAGCGGGGCAACGATACCCTTTTGGGTGAGGCAGGCGACGATAAGTTGATCGGCGGCAAGGGATCAGACGTCCTGGAAGGGGGCGCTGGCACCGACCATCTGTGGGGCGGCAGCTATGGGTCCGACACCTCGGGCGATACGTTCGTGTTCACCTTGGACAACGGCAAGGACTTCGTTCACGACTACACCGCTGGGTCGGATCTGATCGACCTGACCGCCTTCAACACCGACTGGGCCAGCGTGCAAAGCGCGATTGTCGATGTGGGTTGGGCCACGAAGTTGGAATTCGGGCATTTGGGCGAGGACTGGACCGATATGGCCTATTTGATCGGCGTGGACGCGGTGGATCTCAGCGCCAGCGACTTCATTTTCGACGTGGCGATGGTGTGACGCCTGCCGTCTAACAGGTCCTTGGGCGGGGGTTCTTCGCCCAAGGACAGGTCAAAGTCTTGCGCGCGGCTCGCAAGCTCTGCAAGAAAGCGGAGATGACCGTACAATTTGCCGATACACCCCTGTCGCCACTGCAAGAGAGGCCCGAGATTGCGTCGCTGCGCGTGGGCGTGTGCGATTTGAACGGGGTGCTGCGGGGCAAGCGACTGCCCCTGTCCGAGGCTGCAAAGGCGCTTGAGGGCATCGCTTTGCCGATGAGCACGTCGCTGGTGGATCTGTGGGGGGCGGATCTGGCGCACAGCCCCTATTTGGACGCGGGCGACCCGGATGGGGTCGCCTTGCCAACCGGGCAGATGGCGCTGCCCATGCCCTGGTTGACCCCGCCCTCGATCCTGTTGCCTGCGGCAATGATGCGCCCTGATGGCAGCCCCTCGCCCTTGGATCCGCGCCACATCCTGGCCCGGCTTTGTGCCCGCGCGCGGGATATGGGCCTGACGGTGGTCAGCGCGGTTGAGTTGGAGTTCTATGTCTTTAACGGCAAACACGCGCCCCAGGGTCTTGCCGCCGAGGGCGTATTGGACCTGGCTGATCTGAGCGTGTTGGAGCCGTTTTTGGCGGATATCGAACAGGCCTGCGCTACCATCGGGATCAGCACAGGGGCTGTTCTGTCCGAAGGTGGCGGCGGTCAGGTAGAGATCAACTTGCCCCATAGCCCCGATCCTTTGGCCGTGGCGGATCAGGCCCTGCTGTTCCGCCAGGTGGTGCGCGGCGTGGCCCAGGCCCACGGGCTGCAAGCCAGTTTTATGGCTGTCCCGCGAGAAGGTTCTCCCGGCAATGGCCAACATGTGCACCTGTCGCTGCTGGACGGGTCGGGGCGAAATGTGTTTGACGATGGGTCCGAAGCCGGGTCGGACCTGTTGGGTTTTGCGATTGCTGGCGTGCTCGATCAGATGTCCCAGGCCTCCCTGATCCTGGCCCCCCATGGCAATTCGCATCGGCGTTTGCACCGGGGGCATGCCCCCTCGCACACAAACTGGGCCTATGACAGCCGGTTCGCCGCTGTGCGTGTGCCCAGCGGGGCCCCTGCCGCGCGACGCTTGGAGCATCGGGTGGCGGGTGCGGATGCAAACACCTACCTGGTGTTGGCGGCTATCTTGAACGGTGTTCTCGATGGGATTGAGGCGCGCACAGCGCCGCCCGCCCCGTTCCAAGAAGGGGCGAATGGACCGCCATTGCCCCTGGGCTGGGTGCGCGCGCGCGATGCCTTTGCCGGCTCGCAAATCATGAAAATCCTGATGGGAGACGAGGCGCATGGGCTGTTCCTTGCCCTGCGCGATCAAGAAGCTGCGCGCATGGAGGCCCCGATCTCGAATCTGGAACGCACAACCCTGATGGGAGCGCTATGACCCCCTATCCCGACAGCTATTACGCGGCCACCGCCAAACCCGCGCCAGCGCGTGCGCCTTTGACCGGGGAGGTGGAGGCGGATGTGGCCGTGCTCGGCGGTGGCTTCTCGGGGCTGTCGGCCGCCCTGCATTTGGCCGAGGCAGGCTATGCTGTGGTTCTGTTGGAAGCCGCGAAAATCGGCTGGGGCGCCTCTGGGCGCAATGGCGGTCAGGTCGTCAATGGGCTGAACGCCTCGCTCGAAAAGATCGGCGCGACCTTCGGCGCACAGGCCCAGCAATTTGTCGGTGGCCTTGTGCAAGAGGGCGGCCAGATCATTCGCGAGCGTATCGCGCGCTATGACATCGCGTGTGACTATCGCCCCGGGAACCTTTTCGCCGCCTACACAGAGGCGCAGATGCGCGACCTGGACGCCAAGCGGCACCTGTGGGCGCGGTTCGGGATGGAGGATCACCAGATGGTGTCGCGCGGCGAGATGCGCGACCACGTGGCCTCGGACGTCTATGCGGGGGGGATGATCGATCATACGGGCGGGCACCTTCACCCCCTCAACCTTGCCTTAGGAGAGGCGGCGGCCTTCGAACGCGTGGGCGGAGTGATCTACGAGGACAGCCCGGTGATCGAGGTGGTCCATCAGGGCCCATCGCCGAGCCTGCGCACAGCCTCTGGGCGGGTGCGTGCAAAGGCCCTTGTGATCTGTGGCAACGCCTATCTGGGTAAGGCCCTGCCTGAATTGAGTGGTCGGATCCTGCCATGCTCTACCCAGATGGTGGCCACTGCCCCGGTGGAGAATGCGCGGGCTCTGTTGCCTTCAGATCTGTGTGTGGAGGACGTGCGCTACATTCTCGACTACTTTCGCCTCAGCGCCGATGGCCGACTGATCTTTGGCGGAGGGACAGTCTATGGTGGCCGAGATCCGGCGGATATCGAACGCAAGTTGAGGCCGAATTTGGAGAAAGTGTTCCCTCAGCTCAAAGGTGTGGCCATCGACTACGCCTGGTCCGGAAATTTTGCGCTGAGCTTTACCCGTGTGCCGCAAATGGGCCGCCTGGGCACGGCCACATATTTCGCCCATGGCTACTCGGGCCACGGGGTGACGGGCAGTCACCTGTTCGGCAAGATCCTTGCGCAAGCGATCCAAGGGGATTTGGAAAGGTTCGACACCTTTGCCGGAATGCCCTGGCGCGCGTTTCCAGGCGGGCCTGCCCTGCGGGTGCCATACTCGATCCTGGGCTCGTGGTGGTACGGTCTGCGCGACAGGTTCGGCCTATGACCCCGGGTGACCTAAGGGAGGCCCCTGCGGGGCCATTCCATACAAGGCCCTTCGGGCCCGTTTGCCCTCCGGGCGGGGGATATTTGGGCAAAAGCGAAGGGCGATGGCCCCGCACCTTAGCGGAACGGGGCCCCTTCACTTTTGGCGGTCATCGGCGTCCCCGCCTGTACCGCGCAACGGGTGTCGCGCAAAACCCTTTCATTTTTGTAAAAATATCCTCGCCGAAGGCAGCGGTGGCGCAGCCGCCGCTATGCGCTTGGCGGCTTGCGGAGCGGTTAGATGGATCAGCTTGAGGACCAGGCCTGGCGCGCGCCAGGGGCAACAGGTCGGCGGTTTGAGAACACCTATGGGGGTGCGCTCAGCTTTTTGCGGCGCAAATACACCCGCGCTCTCTCGGGCGTGGATGTGGCGATCACGGGGCTGCCCTATGATGGCGCGGTCACCTATCGGCCAGGCTGTCGTTTGGGCCCCCGAGCGATCCGGGCCGCATCGGTTCAATTGGCCGAGTTGAAAGCGTTTCCTTTTGGCTTTGATCCCTTCGATCATCTTGCGGTTGCGGATTATGGTGATTGCTTTTTGGACCCGCACCATCCGCACGGCATCTCGGCATCCATCGAGGCGCATATCACCGGCATTCTTGATCAAGGGGCCAAGGTGCTGAGCCTCGGCGGGGACCATTTTGTCAGCTATCCGGTGCTCAAGGCCCATTGCGCCAAGCATGGCCCGCTTGCGCTGGTGCAGTTCGATGCCCATTGCGACACTTGGCCAGACGATGGCCAGGCGCTCGACCATGGGACGATGTTTGCGCGGGCGGTGGCGGACGGGATCGTCGATCCCGCGCGATCCACCCAGGTGGGGTTGCGCACCTATAACGATGCGGATCACGGGTTCGAGATCCTGACCGCCCCGTGGGTCCATCGCAATGGGGTCGAGGCGGCTTTGGAGGTGGTCCACGCGCGCGCAGGTGCCGCACCGCTTTATTTGAGCTTTGACATAGACGGGCTGGACCCAGCCTTTGCACCTGGCACTGGCACGCCTGTGCCCGGTGGCCTTGCCTCGTGGCAAGGGTTAGAGTTCGTGCGCGGGCTGTCCGGTCTTAACCTGATTGGTATGGACGTGGTCGAGGTGTCACCGCCCTTTGACCATGCAGAGATCACGGCCCTTGCGGCGGCCCATATGGCCCATGACTGGCTGTGCGTTCTGGCCCAGGATGCAGGTGCCGAGCCCAAGCCCGTGGGGCGTTTGTGAAAGCTGGACTGAGATGACCCAATCCCCTGATTATTCCGCCCTGCCGAACCCTGTGCGTGCCTGGTTGGGCGGGCGGCGTGTCGAAGAGGTGGAATGCGTGGTCTCGGACATCGCGGGGATCAGCCGAGGCAAAGCCATGCCCTGGGCCAAGTTCAGCCGCGCCGAGCGGGTGTTCTTGCCAACGTCGATCTTTTACCAAGCCATCGATGGAACTTATGTGGATATGCCCATCGAAAATCAATGGACCGAGAGCGATATGGTCCTCGTCCCGGATCTGGACGCGGTCGTCCCCTCACCCTGGACAGAGGATGTGACACTCCAGGTGATCCACGATGTCCAAACCTTGGACGGGGCGCCCATGCCCCTTGCCCCGCGCAATGTGCTGCGCCGTGTCCTTAGGGCCTACGCAGAGGCAGGGTGGCGGCCCCTGGTTGCGCCGGAGATGGAGTTCTACCTGACCAAGCCCAATGCGGACCCCGACCAACCTATCGAGCCACCCCTAGGGCGCACGGGGCGGATTGCGGCCTCGCGCCAGGCCTATTCCATGACGGCCGTAGACGAATATGGCCCGGTGATCGACGACATCTATGATTTCGCCGAAGCCCAAGGCGTCGAAATCGATACAATCATCCAAGAAGGCGGCGCTGGTCAGATCGAGATCAACTTTGTCCATGGCGACCCGCTGCGCCTGGCCGATCAAGTGTTCTTCTTTAAGCGCACGATCCGAGAGGCGGCTTTGCGGCACAATTGCTTTGCCACCTTCATGGCCAAGCCGATGCAGCACGAGCCGGGTTCGGCCATGCATATCCATCAATCCGTGGTGGACGCGCAAACCGGAGCCCCAGT